>JAEYWW010000039.1 GCA_023428805.1 Armatimonadota bacterium
TCTCTTTCCGGCTCAAGTGGTGGCGCACCTCTCCAGAGGTGCACGAAATCCAAACCACAAAAGAGTTGAGGATCAACCTTCGTCGGCTTCCAACGGGCGGAAGCTGTTGAAAAATCGGTCCGCATCGGCCTTGGCGTTGGGAGACGCCAGGGCCACAACCACAAGGCAATAGAGGCGCGTGCCTGTCAACATATAGTAGTGGTGGGCTTCGTAATTCTCTGAAGGGCGAAGGGTGAAGCGAAGGGTGCGGATGTCGTCCACGCCAAGCCAGACCTCATCATAAGTCTTCCAATCTTTGGGCTTGGCGGCCTGGGCGGCTGATTTCAGAATGTCATCGGGAGCGCGTCCGGCTCGAACATTGGCGGGCATGAGGACCGAGGTCAGGTTGTATCCCGTCCGCCCATCCTCACAGGAATACGACCTCTGCTCCATGCGGAACGAGTCCCCTTGGACAAACCGCGTGCTGACTTCGGGGACGACCGGAAAATCAACCGAAATCTCGCCTTTGGCACATTGGTACTTCTGCCAGCCTCCATAGGCGACCGACGAAGCCACAAGCGCAAGAAAAGCGCCCGCCAGCGCGGTTTTCAACATCATTCCCAATCCCTTGCTCCATATATCGGAAAATCAATCCAAAATGCAAGGTTCGTTACAGAGTTTCGGTGACTTTGTTGAGATTTGGAGCTTTGTCCGGGTCCAGTCCCCGCGCCCGGGCGCACATCAGAGCCATCCATTGCCCGAACACGATCTCCCAAACCGGCTCCAAAACACCCTGTCCCGAGCGCGGCGCCTGGATGACCGTGGTTCCGGTTGAGGACAGATCGCCGGGGACATCGCCGTAGACAATGGCCGCTGAACCATGGTCGGCCAGAGCGCGTGGTCCGTGGGCGAAATCTGCGGTGGAGTAGGGCTTGGTGGGGAGCAGCGCGCACTCCATCAATTTGAGCGCCGTCTCCATCGCCGTGCAGAACGAGTACCCCCGCGCCAAGCTGAACAAAGGCGTGCAGCGCACAACCGGCCCGAACACTTTCTCGACCTCGCGCCGACAGTCGGCAACCCAGTCATCGCCGGGGAGCTTGGCGGACGGATCGGGCAAATCCGCGCCCATCGCCCGAACCAGTTGATAGAACGCAAGCAGCGATGCGGTGTAGGTTTTTGTGGCCGCGATGCTCCGCTCCTGTCCCGCCCCGAGCATCAGGCTGAACTCGGCGGCTTCGGTCAAGCGGGAATCGTTGGTGTTCGTGATGGCCAGAGTGGTGTGGCCCTCTTCACGCATATAGGCCAGCACCTCGGCCACGTCAGGAGCGGCTCCCGACTGAGAGACGCCGACCGCGAGTGTGCGGGGATAGCGGACTTTGGATTTGTACTTGGTGATGACGGAGGGCGCGGCCAAGCTGACCGGAATTCCGAGATGGATTTCGATCAGATACCGGGCATAGAGTGCGGCGTGATCGGACGATCCACGGGCGGCGAGAAGCACAAGATCAAACTCCTTCCCGCGCAACGCCTCCGACAATTCCTCCGCATATCGCCCCACGTTCTGTCGGAGCACCTGAGGCTGCTCGCGCAGCTCCTTCTCCATCCACTCGCCGCGAATCTCCATATCCGCGCCTAGTATGACTTCAGGGCGGGCGGGTACCGTTGGAGGAGCGGTTCCAGGGGGACCAATGATGCCGTTCACCACTTCGGCACGTCTCTACCTGCGTAACTGAGGAATTGATTTATGCCAATCGTGTCCAGTCTGATCGCCGTCGCTCTGCTCGGGCAATCAGGAGATGTCAAGAAATTCAGCGATACCAAGATGGGCATCGAATTCGACTATCCCAAGTCGTGGACCTTCCGCAAGGAGAGGCTCTATTCGGTGATCGAATTCCCGGTCGCAGATGGAAAGAAGGCTGAAGTTCAACTCCTGAACACCAATTTCCGGCAGGCGAGCGGCGACTGGCAGACCATCCAAGTCGAAATCAACAATTCGATGAAGCGGACCATCGAACGCCAATGGGAGGAAACGATTCTCGGTGTGCCCCTCCTTCTCACCAAGATCAGCTACATGCAGTCCGACCGCGACCTCATCACCTTGGTCGGCCTGCTCTACACCAAGACTCCCGAAAAGCTCAATTTCCGCCTCACCTCCGACCGCGTGGTTGCCGATCAGGCGGAGCAGATGTGGCGTCAGGTGCTGAACACCCTCCGCACGACGGACGGCAATCTCCCGGTCGCTGAAGACCCGACGACCAAGCCGGAGGAACGAGAAGTCATCAAGCCGCCGACCAATGCCGACAAGGTCCATGTCTTCGCGCCCGCTGATCCCGAAGCAAAGCAGAACCTGAAGGGTGCTCAGAAGACCCTGGTGAACGCGCTCGGCAAGGAGATGGAGCTCTGGCTTCCCAAGGGCTGGACTGCAGAATTGGTTGAAGGTCAGTATCAGCTCAAGCACAACAATCTGAAAGGCACCGCGAGCTTCACGATCGAACCCGGAGGGGTTGCGCAAGTCAGAGCATCGCTGGCCTCGAAGCTGAACAGTTCACAATCCCGCTTCACGACCATCGGCATCCGCAAGGAGAACGAGCCGATCGGAACCAAGGCAGGCTGCGCGCTCTTCACCGCAGAACGCCACGGTGTGGAGGGGGAAACGCCGCTCACGGTCATCTACGCGGCCGGTGTTCGCGCCGGGAACCACTGGCTCCTCAGCTACGAAGTCAAGGGCAAGGACGAGTGGAAGAAGGATGAAAAGCTGCTCAAGAGCCTCTTCGACCTCTTCGTCGTGCAGGCTCCCGCACCTCCTCCAGCCAATTCGTGATTCTGCTGTTCAGCACATCCAGCGCCTGGGCTTCGGTTGCGCTGTTTTCGCCGGAGGGAGAATTGGTCTTCTCCGAAGAGGCCCATTCACCGATGCGGGCGAGCGAAGCTTGTCTGCGGATGATCTCCGATCTTGATTTGCGGCGGGTTCGGGTCTTCGGCGCAGACGCCGGACCGGGGAGCTTCACGGGAGTCAAGGTCGGAGTAACACTCGCCAAAACTCTCGCCTGGGCGCAGGACGCCTCATGCTGCTCTGTCTCCGCCTTTGACTTGATCGACCGCACTTCCCCGGTGTCGATTCCCATTCGCCGGGGAGTCGTGCTGCGGCGTGATCCCGGCACCGCACCCGCCTTGGTGGGTGATGAGGAAGCCCTGGCGGCGGCGGGATACGGACTCGTACGAGCCGACGAAGCCTTTCCTCTGGCATCCCGCGCCGAAGGCTGGATCGCGCAGGTGCCAACTCTCTCCCCCATCGATTTTGTCCCAGACTATCTTGTCGAGCCCAGCATCAGCAAGCCAAAGAAGCCGTTGATTTTGGAGGGTCCAGGTGGCTGAGAGATCGCTCGCTCCCCACACAACGCTCAAAGCAGGCGGAGCGGCGGATCGCCTGATCTTGTGCAGGACTTTGGAGTCGCTGCGCGAATCGGCCATCCAGATGCAGGAGTCGCAGACCAGAACGCTTGTTCTCGGCTCAGGGAGCAATGTCCTGCCGTCTGATGCGGGAGTTCGCGGGGCGGTGCTCATCAATTTGGCAGATCAGATCAAGATCGGAGCCGAAGGCGAGGTCGTTGCGGATTCAGGATGCAGCTTCCAGGAGCTTTTTCTCAAGACTGTTCAAGCAGGGCTGGGCGGATTGGAGTTTGCCGTCGGAATTCCCGGCACTCTGGGGGGCGCGCTGGTCTCCAATGCGGGTGCCTATCGCTCGAACATCTCGGAATTCGTAACCGGCTTGGAGATCGTCTTGGATGGCGAAATCCAGTTGGTCGGCCCTGAGTTCATGCAGTTCAGCTACCGTGACTCGATCCTCCGTTCACCCAATCCGCCGCAATGCGTTGTAACCCGCGTGGTCATGCGGCTTCCATCCGGCGACCCCAAGAAGAGCTACGACGAAGCGCGTGACTACCAGCGCCAGAGGATCGGCAAGCAGCCGCCGCCCGCTTCCGCAGGCAGCTTCTTCAAGAATGTCTACTCCCAACCACTCGCGGACTCGCTGGACAATCTTCCAGAGAGGCTCCGTGAGGCTGGGGTTGTGCCTGCGGGGTATCTGATCGAAAAGGTGGGATTGAAGGGCGCAAGGTTGGGCGGTGCCCAGCTTCATTGGAGGCACGCCAATTTCATGACCAATGTCGGCGGCGCGACCGCATCCGACATCCGCCGCCTCGCCGAACACGCCCGCGCCCGGGTGCGCGAATTCTGTGATGTCAGTTTGGAGGAGGAAGTGCTCTACCTTGGCGACTGGTCGTCTTGGGTTGAGACCGGTCGCTTGAGCCATGATTGAGGCATGAGCGACTTTCTGATCGGCTGGCAGCTTTCCCGCAAACGATTCGATGACGAAATCCTGGGCTTGAACCAGGCTCAGTTGACCTGGCGGCTCTACCCGCAGGGACTCAGCATCGGAGAGATGGCCCTGCACCTTGCAGGAGTCGAGCTTTCCTTCACATCGCAGCTCGCCGGAATGGAATTGGGAGAAGATCAGGTACGGCTCAAGCGATGCGCGACGGAGGGAGTGGTCAACGACCTGCCTTTTCCCTACTCGGCAGATGAGATCACACCCGAGTTCGTCCGATCCTCCCTCGCCGCAACCGCCGCACTTGTCGAGCCGATGATCAGTTCACCCGCATCCGAAATGCGGCTGAAGGAGCTTGTCAGCGCGCTCGGCCCGGTCATCACAGGAGAGGGAGCGTTCGCGCGGCTCGCCTTCCACCCCGCGTATCACCACGGACAGGCGTATCAGATGAAAATGCACCCCGAGTTCCCCGGATAATTCGGAAAACTTCTCCCCAGATCCTCCCCAGCTTGGGGAGGGAGATGCTCTGCGCGAAAGCTGGGAGTGGGAACGCAGAAGCTTCAGATTTCGCCTCCCCTCCCGAGCCGGGAGGGGGCAGGGGGTGGGTTGGCTTGCTCCTGAAAACTTGGGTGGGGCAAGCCAACCCCTCCCCGCCCTCCCCAGCTTGGGGAGGGAGATTTTAGATCGGTGCACTTCTAGCTAAGTGCACCGGCTACTTTTTAGGCTTCAACTCCACCTTCAGGGCGGAATAGCCGTTCAGCTCGAAGTGCTCCACGCGGATGCGGTGGGTGCCGTTGAGCTTGAGTTCGACGGTGTCCACTTCGGGGCCGTGGTAGGTCCAGTTGTCGATCACACGCTTGTCATCCACCCACACCCGGACACCGTCGTCGCTGGTGACATTCAGCACGTAGTCTCCAGCAGGAGCGGTCACGGTGCCTTCGGCGAGCGTGGCGAAGTAGTCGCTGTTGATGCCCGTGTTCGGCGAGCCGCCCCAGGCGAAGTTGATCTCGTCAAACTTGCCCTCGAAGACGGGCTTGGTCGGATACATCTTCGTCCACTCCTCGTACTTCTCGCGCGGATCGATCTCCTTGAGATCGTAGTTCCACTGCTTGACTGTCCAGGACATGGGGAGTTTGAAG
>JAEYWW010000204.1 GCA_023428805.1 Armatimonadota bacterium
CTCCTCGGTCTTGGGGTCTGGGTTAAACGATCACCGCAGAATCGATGTTCGTGAAAACGTTCTCCTTGAGCTGGGCTTGTTCGACGGCGGTGATCACCGTGCGATTCTTGACGCTGACGACCAGGGCGACCTCATCGCAGAGCACGAGCGATTCCTTCGCCCCCTTCTGCGCGGCGCGGTCCACGCCCTGCATGACCCGCTCCCATTTGGCTGAGTCCATTTCAATGTTTCGGCTGTCAAGCCGGGTCTGCGCGTGGCTGCTCACCTTGAGCCGATCAGAAAGAATGTCTGCGAAGGCGGGGCCACTCTGCTGAACCTGCGGTCGCGGGCTCTGCTGTGGGGTCTGGACTTGCTGGAGCTGGGCGAGCTTGGTGTTCTGGACGTTCATCTCACTTGCTCACCGACTGGATCGCATTCATGGTCACTTCAACCAATCCTCCGTCCTTCTCCTGGATGGCGATGACCTGTTCGCCGTTGCGGATCGAGACGCTGACGATCTCGCCTTCGACGGTGGTGACGCCAGTCGCATCTCCGGGGCGGACTGCCTTGACGGTTTTTCCGATCAAGCTGGCCGCCTGACCGAAGTCCATGGTGTCCTGCAGCTTGCCGAGGCCTTCGACCTGCCCGAGCTGCGCCATTTGCGCGAAGAAATCGCGGTCATTCATCGGCTCCAACGGATTCTGGTTGGCCAACTGCACGGTCAGAAGCATCAGGAATGTCTCCATGTTCAGTTCTGATTTGGGCTGCTGGTAGACGTTCTGCCCTCCGGTCGTCGTGGTGGTTTGATTGATGGGATTCATCGTGTTCACGCGATGGTGTTGATCAGGCCGGAGCCAAGGATCGCGGGGCGAGCCGGGGCTTCCGGGGTTGAGTCGCTGAGGAGGTGCATCAGTTCGAAGTCCTGCCTCATGGTGCCGGAATGGGATTGGCCGTGTCCCTGCTGGGGTTGCTGGCCTGAATCCTGGCTGACATTGAAGTTGCTGAGTGAAAGCCCCTTGCTCTCAACGCTCTGGACGAGGTCCGCGCGGTGTGTGTGGAGGGCGTTGTTCAAGGGCTCGCTCTGAGACTGAACATCGGCCTCAAATGACTTGCCAAAGTTCTTGATCGTGACCGTGAGGTTGCCGAATTCTTCGGGATTCAAAGTGATCTTGACCCGGCTGGCCCCGATTGGAAGGTCGGCCTTCGGTCGCTGCGCGATTTCCTTGATTTCGTCCAGGGCCTGCACGGGTCGATCAAGCGTGTGAGCCTTCGATTGAACCTGTTCAGCAGCAGGTTTGGCAGAGATCGTTTCAGCGGGTCGTTCCACTTCGACTGATTCCACATCGGGAGTAGAGTCCTCCTCATCGCTCTTGATGTCCTTGTGGACATAGCGGGTAGGCATTTCGGAAAACGAAGGGATTTCCTGTGCTTCAGTAATAGGAACCTGGTCGGCAATGATCTCATCGGAATGTTCGATGTAATGCCGGTCGGGCTCCGCCTGCTCGATAAAGTGGCGATCCGGTTCCGAATCTTCCGGGGCGGCTTTGTCCGTGGTGGCACGGATGGAATCGAAGACCGCTTTCTCGCTTTCGACGGCGATTTTGCGGGTCTCCTGTGGCATCAGTGAAAAGAGCAGTTCTTGAGCGTTCTGCGGTTGGTCCAGCGTTTGATCTTCAGTATTCGACTGATCCAGATCGGCTTCCGTCCGCGTCGCTCCCTCTTCCTTGGTCATGGCCTCAGAAGGGGGCGGCGTCTCGGGTGGCGCCATCGCCTCCTCAAGGCGATCCTTGAAGCCGACATCCGCGGGCTCGGTTCGCTGTGGTTCGCGAACTGCCGTGGATGGCTTCATTGCGGGTGCGAGCAAGGCCTCCATAAGCTGTATGCCCTGATCTTTGGCGATTGATCCCCGCATCTTTAGGGGGGCTTTTGCAAAAAGACTTTGAAGGTCCCATCGAACCTGCCATACTTTTCGCAGCCGAGAGCGTCCTGCCTGCGGAGCATCTGATGATGTCTGACCTGAACCAGGCCCCGCGCGGACGACTGGCTGCTGGACGGGAAGGATCCCCCAGCTAGAACGAGACGGCCCTGCCATGGCGAGAAAACCGAAGGACGCGCAGATTCAGAATCCAGAGCCCATTGAGGCCCCAACCCCCTCCCGAACCCGAAAGAAAGTAGTCCTCCAAGAAGAGACGGTTCAGGAAACTCCCCAACCGAAGACTCGCAGTCGAAAAAAGGTGGAAGTTGAAGCTCCCGCCGAGACGGTGAAGGAGACGAAGCCCGCACCCGCGAGAAAGAAGCTCTTTGCTTCCGCCGCTCCAGAAGCAGCCCCTGCCGCCGAGCCCGAAGCGCCGGCCAAGGTCGAGCCCGCTAAGCCGAAGGCCACACGGGCAAGAAAGACAGCGATCGTCGAAGGAGATGCCCCGGCAAAACCCACCCGGCGAAAAGCTGCTCCGAAGCTGGAGGAGGAGCCGCCCAAGCCCGTCAAAGCCAAATATGTCCCGCCGCCAAAGCTGAGCGAGCTGGTGGATGAAAAGGACTTGATCGAAGAAGACGAACCGCCCAAGGCTGAAGCCAAACCTGCAAAGAAAGCTCCCCGAAGCAGGGCAAAGAAGGTCGAGGCCGCCCCGGCTGACTGGTCTCACCTGAACCTCGGCGACAATCTCGCCCACATCCAGCCGATCTGGCGGCCCAAAACTGAGCGCCCAGTCACCGCCCCGGTTGGTGAAGAAAGCGATGACGCCGTCGCTCTTGAGCCGACTGAGGCAGCGGCCGCTCCCCGCGAAGAAGCCAATGGCGAGCGCAAGGGCCGCAATCGTCGAGGACGCAAGAACGACAAGCCTGCCCCGGCTGCCGCAGAACCGATCAGCGAATCAGAGATTCAGGAAGAAGCGCCCAAAGGCGACCTGGGGGCGGTTTTCCGCAAGAAGCCCAGCCGCGAAGAGCGCGCAGTCGAACCGCCCAAGGTCGAGGAGCCAGTTGTTCCGGTCAAGGAACGTCAAACTCCGGCCATTGATGCTCCGCAGGTGATCTCGCGCGCAGGCGTGCCGATCTTCATCAAGAATCGAAAGGCTCTGCCGCCGCTTGTCTTCCACGCTTCGGCGATGGATGAGCGGACGTTGAACAACGTTCTCGAAGAGGTCAAAATGGCCGCCGACAACGGGATTCACACCTTCAGTTTGCTCGTCGAGTTGGAGGTTGACCAGAAGGCGGTCGCGGAAGCCGCTGGGTTTGCGGGCTACCTGATGAAGTCCATCGTGGCGGCTGATGAGGAGGCGCAGATCATGCTCCGCATCACCTTTGCCGCTCCCGCTGGATGGGAGAAGGACTACGCGGATGCCGTCTACCGCGAACTGGATGGAGCGGTCGCCGAGCCCAGCATCTGCGACGACACGTTCTGGGGAGACGCCGAAGAGTGTCTGACCCGCCTCATCACCCTCATCCGAATGATGGAGGTCGGAGAGCGGCTGGTCGGCGTTCATCTGGAGCGCGGTGAGTGGTTCCTGCCGGAAGGGAAGGGCTACGACATCTCCCGCGCCGCCGAACGCAGCTTCCGCCAGTGGCTGCGTGATCGTTACCGCAACGACGCGGTCACCCTGCGCGCGGCTTGGTTTGACGGCAAGGTCGGATTTGACAACGCTCAGATTCCGCCGTTCCAGCGCAAGAAAGACGATGCCGATTTCGTGCGTCTCGACCGCAAGGCGCGGCGATGGGTGGACTATCACCTCTTCATCAGCGACGTGACGGCCGAGCGAATCGGCAACCTTGCCTATGCCGCCAAGAAGGCGGGTGATTGGAAGCTGTTGGTGGGCGTGAGCTATGGCTACACCTTTGAATGGAGCCACCCGGCCAGCGGACACCTCTCGCTCGGCAAGCTTCTGCGATGCCCGGACATTGATTCGATTGCAGGGCCGCCGAGCTACAAGACTCGCGAGCCGGGCGGAACTGCCAGCTTCCCCTGGCCGATCGACAGCTTTGCGCTCAACGGCAAGTTTGCGA
>JAEYWW010000363.1 GCA_023428805.1 Armatimonadota bacterium
GCAGAACGCTGTTCTGCACATCATTCACTTACGGACTGCGCTTGACTCCGCGAGATTCGAGCCATTCCACCGCCTTGCGAGCTGCCGACTCAGATGGATTTTTCCCGGCGGCTTTCTCGAAGTAATCGATCAGTCGATCACCCTCAACTCTCGCCTCCAAATCGGCTCCCTTATCCGCCAGTTTCGAGGCAAAGTCAAACTTCCCTAGTTCCAGCGCCAACGCAATGATTGGGACGCCAAAAAGCGTGCTGTTGGGGTCTCCGTTTTCATCCAAGATGCGGCTCGCTTCCATCCAGTCTTCATGTGCAACCGCTTCCGCCAGAGGTGATGACGCGGCGCCGGATGAGGTATTGCACCCCAGGGATGCCGCCATCCATGTGAGCGGCAGAAGAATCATGAGTTTCTTCATGATTGCTTGAGTGTACGTGACTTGGACTTCCGTTCATAGCTGTTTCAAACCAGCTCTGAGTTGGCCTTGAACGATGATCGAGTGTCCGCCCTTATCCACCCCTTAGCCCACGAGAGAAGGGGTGGGCCAGCAATCTGTATACTAAGTCGATGCTCGCCGCCAGTCTTGTGTGTTCCCTGATCCTGGGCGTGGGGGATCAGAGAACTCCCACATTCTCCGATTCCCAACTCAATCCGTTCTTCCGCAAATGCGTCGCAACCTTCGAGCAGGCGGAAAAGTTGTCCGCCCAGAAAGATTATCCAGCGGCCGACAAACTGCTGGCAAGCTTTTGGGAGGAAAATCCAGCGGGCACGGAGCTCTGGGCAATGAACTATCGGATCGCGGGCCAGGTCTCGCGCGAAACCGGGATCAACATCGGAACCCCGCCCTGCTACTACGCTCTCCGAATGATGACCGAAAGCGTGGCCTGGCGGGCGAAGGGCGGCAAGGTCTCGCCCAACGCCGCCGAAGCGACCTGGACAATTGTGCTGGTCGGCAAGGCGAATGGACTGGAACCCTCCAGCCGTGCGGAAATCGAACAGGGGAAGGGCACGCAGACCAACTATCGGCTTGAGCCGAGTCTGATCAGGGACAATCACGCCGTCATCCGGCAGTCCACCCAGCTTTTTGAGGAGTACGTCACCGCCGCGACAAAGGGAGAACTCAAGGTCAAGCTCCAATTCATCCTTCTGTCAGACCTTGATGTTCCCGTCGAATCCACCTGGAAGGAGCGCGGATTCTCCGGCCCGACATCCGAAGGGTGGGCGCAGATTTGGAAGAGCATCCCCGCCAGGCAGAAGGCCGCAACCGACTGGTGGTGGGTGATCTATCCCTCGGCGATCCCGGAAAAGCATGACGACTTCAAGACCACCGAGTTTGTGACGGGCGGCATGGGAACCGGACCGGATGGAATGTCGCCGTGCTTCATCATCGACGACCGCTGGCTGACGCGCAAGCCGCCCCATCTCGGACGCGGCCCCTACACCGATCTCGAACGGCGCGTCTATCTGCCGCAATGGCTGCAGCACGAGTTCTTCCATCATCTCTTCCGCATCTATCCCGAGTTTGCGCTTGAAAAGACCGGACACGATTGGTTCAACCGCTCGACCTGGCCCTCTGACTTTCAGGGATTGATCGAGCCGGACTACTATGCGGAGGCGCTGACGCGCCGCTTCCAAGGCTCCCAGCCCTCGCTCGCCCATCGCCTCCTCTACGCCGCCCCCGATCCCGCTCTCTTCGCAAAGATCAAGCTCCCGGACCTTCTCGGAACCTATCGGCACGAGCCGAAGCAGAACGACTGGCACGAAGGCGAGATTCGACAGGACGCCGACGGCAACCTGACCTGGACAAATCAGGCGGGCCGCACCTGGAAGCTGACCAACCGCATCTCCCAAGGCCAGCTCGCCACCGGCCCCGACTGCCCCTACTACAACACAAACAACCCAGACCAAGCGGCCTTCAAGATCGTGCTGCAGCGCGACGCGAACGGACGGCATCTGCCGCAGGCAATCGGCATCTCATTTGCGGGCGGCTTTTATCGGAAGGTTTTGTCAAAGTAACAATCACGACCATGGAGACAGCATCCCTGAAACGCAAGAAAAAGAACATTTACGTATGTTCTAACGAAAGTTATCCAGCATGTACAGTGCATTGCAAGCCGGATTCAGCACATTTGCAGGAATTTATCTTGTTAGTGGAAGGAATCATTCGTAAGCTACGTATGAAACAGGCAAGTTACGACAAACTTAATGTGTCAGGGGAAAGGAGTCAAGCGGTGCAGAAGCTGATTTCTTCCGATGTTTCTGGTTTCATTAGCTATGGCAGGAGGTTTTCACTGATTCCAGAGTCAGAAATTGGAAGTCTCTTTGATGGGTTGCCGATTGGCCCGAAACCAGATGGATTGTTTCGAATCAAGAAACAAGGTCAAAAGAGCACGCGAGGTGTTATGGTAGAGGTCGAGCGTGGTCAGTCAATTCAAAACAATGCAGATCTGAAAGATATTTGGAAATGCCATATTTGCAAACATACTGAATATCTAATCCTGTTTGTACCTATAGAATTATGCCAGGCTAGGAAACGAGAAAGGGTTTATGCCCGAGTAGTCAATCGATTGGCACCTTTCTTTTCGGAGGGCATGACAATCAATGTTGAAGCAGTAGCGATCATTGGTTACTGATAGATTGCCTGGTCTAAGGAACAGGAGGCACGATTTCCCCGTCAAGAGTGTTACAATCTTCACCGTGACCGAACCGATGCCTGGGGTGCTCGTCAAGCCGCTCAACAGCTATTCCGACCAGCGGGGGTGGTTGATGGAGGTTTTCCGGGATGATGAGCTGCCGGAGGGGTTTGAACCGGCGATGAGCTACCTGAGCGTGACCAAGCCGGGGGTGGCGCGGGGGCCGCATGAGCATGTGGAGCAGACCGATTTGTTCGTGTTCCTCGATGGTGCCTATGAGCTTCATCTTTGGGACAGCCGACCGGGCGGGGATGATCGGCACCTGATGATCCCGGTCGGAGAAGCGAACCCGGTGGCGGTGTTCGTTCCACCCGGCGTGGTCCACGCCTATCGAAATGTCGGCGACCGCGACGCCTTCGTTCTCAACTACCCGGATAAACTCTACGCGGGCTGGGGGAAGAAGGAGCCGGTGGACGAAATTCGACACGAAGAGCGCGAGGACGCGAAATACAAACTGCCATGAACCTGCTGGTCTGCGGCGGCGCGGGATTCATCGGGTCGCATTTCGTCCGAATCGCCCTGCGCGCGCTGCCCGAAGCCCGGGTGACCGTCTATGACGCCCTGACCTACGCGGGCAACTTGGACAACTTCCACGATGTGCGCGACGACGCCCGATTTGCGTTCTACAAGGGGCTGATTCAGGATCGCGACGCAGTGAGGGCGGTCATCGAAAACGAAGGCATCACCCACATTGTCAACTTCGCCGCCGAGAGCCACAACGACCGCTCTTTGCTGGAATCGGGCAATTTCATCGACACCAACATCACGGGCGTCAATGTTCAGCTCGGATTAGTGCGCGATCATTCCATGAAACGTTTTGTTCAAGTTTCCACTGATGAAGTGTATGGAACCACCGATCAGGGACGTTTTACTGAGCAGAGTCCGATCGAGCCCAATACTCCCTACAGCGCAGCCAAAGCAGGGGGCGATCTTCAGGTGCGCGCTCACATCAAAGCCTACAATGCCCCCGCGCTCTTGACCCGGGGCGGAAACACGTACGGCCCCTACCACTATCCCGAAAAACTCATCCCGTTCTTTGTGACGCGCCTGATCGACGGCAAGAAAGTGCCGCTCTACGGCGAGGCAGCCAGGTCCGCGAATGGATTCATGCCGAAGATCATGCGGGGGGAATCCTGCACATCCTGCTCCACGGGAAGGAGGGCGAAATCTACAATGTCGGGGACGAAAACGAGCGCACCAATCTTTCTGTTGTGCAGCTTTTACT
>JAEYWW010000386.1 GCA_023428805.1 Armatimonadota bacterium
CGCAGGAACAGGCCCGAAGGGCCGACATCCCAGAGCGAAGGGCGAAGCCCTGGTCGGGAGCGACATGGAAATGGGTGAAACCCTGAAAGGGTGTTGTCGACAGCCGCCCTTTCAGGGCTGTCACAACCACGTTCGATGGTGTCCAGGGCTGCGCCCTTCGCTGCGGGGTTGAGGCCCGTTGGGCCTATATGTGGCCACCAGGGTCACAAAAAAAGAGTGCTCCGCATATTTCAGGCGGAGCACTCTCTGTTGTTGAAATTGAAAACCGTCAGCGCGGGCGGACTTCGCGGATGCCAAGCTTCTGAATCAGCTCACGATACTTCTCGATGTCCTTGTTGCGAAGATAGGCTTCGAGGCGGCGGCGCTTGCCGACCAGCTTGAGAAGGCCGAGCCGGCTGTGGTTGTCCTTCTTGTTGACCTTCAGGTGCTCGGTGATTTGCAGGATGCGGGCCTGCATGATCGCGATCTGGACTTCCGCAGAGCCAGTGTCGCCTTCTGAGACCGCGTGGGTCTCGATCACATTCGCTTTCTTCGCCTTATCCAACGGCATTTTAATTAAAACTCCAAATCAGCGGAGAACACTCCGCTGCACCAGACTCGGGGCATGCCAATGGCATCGCCGCGCGTAGTCTTGGGCACGGGGATGATACCAGTCCAGGCGGCTCCCGTCAAGGACCAACGGCAGAGTATCCTCAAACCTTAATGAAGGTCACGGTGCTTGGCGCGGGATCGTGGGGCACGGCCCTCGCGCTGGTCCTCGCTCGAAACGGCCACGAAGTCGAACTCCTCGGACGCCAAGAAGAGGCGTTGGAGCAGCTCATGGCCCGCCGCGAGAACCTCCGCTACCTTCCCGGTTTTGTGCTTCCCACCACTGTTCATTTTGGCCTCTTGGACGAGGGCTCGACAGATTCAGACCTGGCAGTCTGCGCCGTGCCTTCGGGAGCGGTCAGGCCCGTCCTGGAGCACATCCGAACCCCCAAGATTCTCTGCATGGCGGGCAAGGGATTGGAGCCGGATGGAAGCATCTTGACCGACGTGGCCCAAAGCGTTCATCCTGCCAGCAAAGTCGCCGCAATCAGCGGCCCGAACCTCGCCCGCGAACTGGCCGAAGGCATTCCCACCGCCGCGGTCGCCGCCAGCACGGATGCGGAAGTCGCCGAAGTCGTGCGCAACGCCTTCAATGGACGAACATTCCGGGTCTACATCACCGACGATGTGGCCGGAGTCGAACTGGCGGGGGCATTGAAGAATGTCATGGCAATCGGAGCAGGCATGAGCGATGGGTTGGGGTTCGGCGACAACACGAAGGGCGCGCTCCTCAGCCGCGGCCTCAGCGAGATCGCGCGGCTGGGCATGGCGCTTGGCGCGAGGCTGGAGACTTTTCTCGGCCTCGCGGGTGTCGGAGACCTCTTCGCCACCGCGTCCAGCAGGCTCAGCCGCAACTATCGAGTCGGCTACGGCCTCGGGCAGGGGCAGATTCTGACCGAGATTCTGGCGGAGATCGGGCAGGTCGCCGAGGGCGTGCCCACAACCGATGCCGCAGTTCGCCTAGCACGGCAGCAGAACGTCGAAGCCCGCATCATGGAGCACATCCAGCAGGTGATCCATGGCGAAATGGCGGCCCGAGATGCGGTCGGACGCCTGATGGAACGCCCCACGCTCCATGAGGGCGTTGGCCTGGGCGGGGTTTGAGTGGCGGAAGCGGCCATCGCGCTGGGATCAAACCTGGACGCGGTTCAGCATGTGCGTCAGGCGATCTCGCTCCTGAATGAGCATTTTCACCTCCTCGCGGCCAGCAGCCTCTATTCAACCACGCCCATGTACTTGGAAGACCAGCCGGATTTCGTCAACGCTGCGGCACTGATCGAAACCGGTCTCGGCCCCATTGCCCTGCTGCGCAGATTGAAGCAGATCGAGGGCGAGATGGGGCGTCGTCAGAGGGAAAGAAACGGGCCGCGCGAGATCGACCTCGACATCATTGCGTATGGCTCGCTGAAGCTCGACTCCGACGGCTATGAGATTCAGATTCCCCACCCGAGGGTCGCAGAGAGAAGATTCGTTCTTGAACCCCTGGCCGAAATCGCGCCCGACCTTTCCCTGCCGCGCATCGGGATTGTAGAATCACTTTTGGCGGCTCACGAAGTGCAGAGCCAGTCGCTGCGGAGGCTTTCCGATGCCGATCTTCCAATACACCGCCCGTGATGCCTCCGGCCGCGAACAGCGGGGCGAACTGAGCGCGCTGAACGAAAATGACCTCATCAAGTCGCTCGGAGCGCAGGGCTTTCAGGTGACTTCTCTGCGGAAATCACAGCCTGGAATCACTCCCGCCAAGGCTTCCCCACCTGTCGTCCAGCGCGTCAATTCTCCCACCCCGGTTGCCGCCGCAAGCCAGTCAGCGCCTCTCCCCGTCACCCACTCTCGACCTCAGACGAGCAAGGAACTCTTCCTCTTCTTCACCCAGCTCAGCAACCTCCTCCGCTCCGGGATCACTCCCGCCAAAGCGTTCGAAGAGTTGTCTCGCCGAAACATGAGAAGCGATGTCGCCGACGCCTGCCGAAACATGGCGATTTGGACGACCGAAGGGAGGCCGATCCACGAGGCGATGGCCGCCTATCCCGAACTCTTCCCTCCCGGAGCGCGAGGGGCGATGGAGGCGGGGGCTTTGGGAGGTTATCTTTGGGAGGCCGCCGAAATGATCGCCGAACAGTCGAGGGCGACCCATTCACTCCAAAAGGGGCTTTGGTATTTCTATTGGGCCTGCCTGAGCGCGGTGCTCTGCTTCTCGATCGGCTTCATCGGGCGTCCGGTGGTGGAGAGCATGATCCAGTACGTCAATGACTCCCAAGGCACAGTTGGCGAGGCGGCGGGAAGAGGACTCAGAGCCGCGACTGTCTCATATAAACAAATGACGCTGCCCACGA
>JAEYWW010000392.1 GCA_023428805.1 Armatimonadota bacterium
TGCGGTCAGATATGACCGCTTTCAATTCCGCCGGAGGCGGCCTGTCGCTCTTCGATCCAGAACAGCGAGGGTGGCTCCGCCGCAAGGGAAAGCGGCGATGCCTCGCCGCACTCCATGCAGAGCAATAGAAAAGCCGCCCCGCTCGGCTGAGCGAAGGGCGGCTTGCTTGAATCACTCGAAGCCGGTCAGGCGCCGACCGAGAAGAGTTGGAAGCTGAGGATTTCTCCGCCTCCGTTCTCCTTCACGTAGTCGGTGACCTTCTTCTTGGAGTCGATGTAGAAGGGCTGCTCGAGGAGAACCTTCGACTGAAAGTACTCCTTGTTCACGCGTCCTTCGGCGATCTTGCGGGCGACTTCGGCGGGCTTGCCTTCGTTGACGGCGCGAGTCGTCTCGATCTCGGTCTCCTTCTCGATCACGTCCGCCGGGACGTCGTCTCGCTTGAGGAACGACGGCGGGAAGGCGACGGCCTGGATCGCGACCTGGAAGGCGCTGTCGGCGGAACCGCCCCGGTACTCGACATAAGCAGCCGCCTTGCGGGTGTTGATGTGGTTGTACAGGGCGAAGCTCGCGCCTTCGGACGCCGCGCTGACCACGGCCTTCTTGAGCACGATGTTCTCGCGGATGATCGCGACCATCTTCTCAAGCTGGGCGGCGATGGTCTCGCCGTTCACGACCGCGTCAGGACCAAGCTCGACGCTGGTTCCCGGAGCCGGGTTGGCGGCATCGAGCAGACCGCTGGCCAGGGTATCGACAAACTCCTTGAACTTCTCGTTGAGGGCCACGAAGTCGGTCTCGCATTCGACGACGAGGCCGGCGGCCTTGCTGCCACCATTGCCCACGACCGTCCAACCGATGCCGGCGGCGGTGCTGCGGTCACCGCGCTTGGCGGCGGCGGCCTGACCCTTCTCGCGGAGAATTTCCTTGGCCTTCTCGAAGTCGCCTCCAGCTTCCTCCAGCGCGGCCTTGCACTCCATCATGGGTGCATCGGTTTCTTCTCTCAATCGTTTGACATCTGCTGCGCTGACGGCCATTCTTATTCCTCTTCCTTCTTGACTTCTTCTTCAGTTGCCTCAACTGCGGCTTCGGCTTCAACGGCGGCAATTTCGGCGGCCGGAGCTTCGGCGACGGCCTCTGCGGTCGGCTCGGCGGGAGCTTCGACCGGAGCGGAGACAACGGTTTCCACAACCTGCTGAGCGGCGGCCACGGCGGCGGCCTCATCGCCCAGGAACGCGCTCAGGAACTCGGCGTCAACCGGCACGACTTCCTCTTCCACGCCTTCCTCGGTGCCTTCGACCACATCCTCGCCTTCGGCGATGGCGATGTCGAGCGGGCGGACCTCAAGGATCGCTTCGCTGATCTTGCTGGTGACGAGTCGGATCGAGCGGATCGCGTCGTCGTTGCCAGGGATCACGTAGTCGGCGTCGTCCGGGTCGCAGTTCGTGTCGACGATGGCGACGATCGGAATCTTCAGGCGGCGAGCTTCTGCGACGGCGATCTGCTCCTTGTTCAGGTCCACGATGAAGAGGCACGCGGGGGCTTCTTCCATGTTGCGGATGCCTTCGAAATAGCGTTGAAGCTGATCGCGCTCTTCGAGTCGCTTGAGCTGCTCCTTCTTGACGAGGCGGTTGAGGTAGCCCTCTTCGACCATGCGATCAAGCTCCTTGAGCCGGTGAATTCGCTTCTGGATCGTGTCCCAGTTGGTGAGCATTCCACCGAGCCATCGTTCGGTGACCCAATACTGACCGGACTTCTGCGCGGCTTCGCGGACGGCGGACTGCGCCTGCTTCTTGGTGCCGACGAAGAGGACATTGCCTCCATTGCTGACGATGCGCTGGACGTAGTTCAGAGCGTCTTCGAACAGCTTGATGGTCTGGTGCAGGTCGAGGATGTAGATCCCGTTGCGGGCTCCGTAGATGTACTGCTTCATCTTGGGGTTCCATCGGCGCGTCTGGTGGCCGAAGTGGACGCCCGCTTCAAGCAGCTCTTTCATGCTGAGTTGCGGCATATGTGTTTCCTGGGTTGGTTCCGCCCGTCTCCGCGTGGCTCGCCTCCATCCCAATCAAATCGGGAACCCAGGGGCGCGCGGGAAACGGTGTGTATTCCGGGGAGGGATTCTACCAGGGGCGAATTGGGCAGACTGTGACCTGTCATCAACCTGGGCCGCTGAGTAAGATTGAGCGCATGTCTCCGACGCTCTCCGATCGCGTTCTGGCGATGCCAGCCAGTCCGATCCGCAAACTCGCTCCCTATGCCGATGCCGCCAAGGCCGCCGGGGTGACGGTTCTGCACCTGAACATCGGACAGCCCGACCTTCCGAGCCCGGATGAATTTTGGGGTGCGGTCAAGGGGTGTACGGACACAACCCTGGAATACAGCCCCTCCAACGGAATCGCGGAATTGCGAAAAGGCGCCAGCGATTACTACAAGAGCATCGGAATCAACGTGGAGCCCGAGCATATCATCGTCACAACCGCAGGGTCGGAAGCTCTCTGCTTCGCGATGATGACTTTGCTGAATGAGGGCGACGAGGTGATCGTGCCCGAACCGCTCTACGCCAACTACATCGGCTTCGCCACTCAGTGCGGCATCAAGGTCGCCCCGCTGACGACGAGAATTGAAGAGAACTTCGCCCTTCCCTCCACAGAAGAATTCGCCGCGAAAATCACCCCGCGCACCAAGGCGATCCTGATCTGCAATCCGAGCAACCCGACCGGAACGGTCTACAGCCCCGAGCAGTTGGAGCAGCTCCGTGAGCTTGCGCTCAAGCACAACCTCTTCGTCATCGCCGACGAGGTCTACCGCGACTTCAACTACACGGGCCAACCGATCAAGTCGGTGCTTCAGCTCGATGGTCTTGATGAGCGGGCCGTGATGATCGATTCGGTGAGCAAGCGGTATTCCCTGTGCGGCGCGCGCATCGGCTTCCTGGTGAGCCGAAACAAGGAGTTGATCGCTCAGGCCCTCAAATTCGCCCAGGCACGTCTGTCGCCGCCTACTCTTGAGCAGATCGGCGTCATCGGGGCGCTCAAAACTCCCGCGAAGTACTTCGAGGATGTCCGTGTTGAGTATATGAAGCGGCGGGACATCATCGCCGACCGCCTGGGCAGGATTCCGGGAGTGGTGGTGCCGCAGATTGATGGGGCATTCTACGCAACCGTTCGGCTCCCGATTGACGACAGCGACCGCTTCTGCCAATGGCTCCTGGAGGAATTCCGGCTGAACAATCAGACCGTGATGCTCGCGCCAGCCACGGGATTCTACGAAACCGACGGTCTCGGGCGCGACGAAGTGAGGATCGCCTACGTCCTCAATGAAGCTCGCTTGAACCAGGCAATGGATGTTCTGGAGGCCGCTATTGCGGCTTATCCCGGCAAAATTGCCTGAGGAAAAGAATTTTTCTGCCGAAAACAGAGAAAAGCGAGAACATTTGCGGGTTCAATTTAGTCTGAATTCTGCGGATACCTCCAAGGAGGCCGCATTTTGTCAACGGGAGAGGAGAGAGCATTGCCTTTGAGAATCGATATCGTTCGTGAGAGCGATCGCGAAATCTTGAATCGACTCGTGCAGCTTTATATGCACGAGGAGAGCGAGCACGCCGACTATGAAGTCGACGATGACGGTCTTTTCATCTATCCCGGGCTCAACGAGTACGTCACCCAGCACAACAAATGTGCCTACCTCCTCCGCGTGAAGGGCAAGCTCGCTGGATTCGCACTTGTCAAAAATCTTGAGTCGCTCAAGGGCGGCAAAGTCACCACAATCAGCGACTACTTCATCCTCAACAACTTCCGGGGGCTCGGCATCGGCGAAGAATTCGCCCGCATGATGTTCGACGAACATCATGGCCTCTGGCAGATTCCGTTGCCCGTCGCCCGCGAAGGCTCCCGCACGTTCTGGAAGAAGATCGTCTGGCGTTATTCCGGCAGCAAGTGCAAGGAAGTTGAGACTGGTGAATGGCACGGCACTGTGCTCGAATTCTCGTCTCCTGGAGCGCGAGTCATGGAGCCGCGTCTGTCATTGAAAAACCAGGAAGAAACTGCCTGGGGCATGAATCCCGCCGAATCGTAAGATTTCGCATCTTTTTTGGACCTAACCTGGTCAGATTGCGTCAGAAGTACGCCATCATAGCGAAATGTCCAGGCTCGCTGGATCGCCCCGCGCGACGACGCGTTTTTCAATTCTGACTGCCTCTCTCGCAGTCGCTCTCTTTGCCGCCACGACAGCCCAGGCGAAGCCACAGGACGAGAAGGTCGTTCTGCGCATCAAGGCCGTGGAAGGCGCAACGACCAAGTACAAGAGCGAATCCAAGGTCAAGCTCTCTATTTCGGGTCAAGACCTTGACATTGACAGCACCGAAAGATTGAAGGTGACCGCCACCAAGATTCACGAGGATGGCTCCATCTCCTTCGACCGCATCACCGAGTCCAGCACGATGACGATGAATGGCGAGGAGATGGACATGGGCGATGAAGAGGAGGATCCCGGCTCCACATACCGACTCAAGCCGAACGGCTTGACCATTGAACAGAAATCCAAGAGCAAGGAGTCAGACGAAGCCACCGAAGAACTGATGGCCCGCATCGGGCAGGCCTCGTCCGTGATCTTCTCGGACATGGCGGTCGGCCCAGGCGACAAATGGACTTTTGAGTTCACCGCCAACAAGGAAACCAAGGCTCCCGGAGGCAAGTCCGAATACACCTTCGTTGCTTTTGAAGACTTCGCAGGCACCCGTGTAGCAAAGATTGAATTCACCTACAAAGAATCCGGAACCACCAAGATCATCGACGGATCGGGGACAGCCTGGATCGAAATCGCATCGGGAGATACCGTCAAATCCAGCACGAAGTTCTCGAATGCTCCGTTCGACATGGGAGGACAGGAGATTGTCGCTTCCGGTTCCACCGCGATTGAGCGGACAAGCGGCTCCTTCCTCGCAGCCTCCACCGAAGGCACTCCAGCCCAAACCGAAGGCTCTGATGAAGAGACGAAGGAAGACGAAGACAACATCGACAAGAAGGTCAAGGATTTCGAGAAGATCGACGGCCTCATGCCGATCTATCGCAAGGTCGATGACGGACGAACCAAGCTGTTCATGGAAGTCCCGACCAGCAAGCTGGGCAAGCTGATGTTCCTCCAGGCGACCGCTTCCACTGGAAACTCCTCCGAAGCCATCGCGGGCAACCCGATCAAGGACATTGTGTTCCGCTTCGAAGAGATGCCGAACAACAAGCTCTACATGGTGGTGCCCAACTACCGATTCCGCGCAGACTCGACGAAGCCGATCGGCAAAGCCGTTCAACGCTCCTTCTCTGACAGCTACATCGAGTCGTTCGACATCGAAGCCCGCCAGAAGGATCGCAGCTCTGTTCTCATCGACATCAGCGAGCTCTTCATCGGCAACATCGCCGGAGTTCAGGAGATGTTCATGGGCGGCGGAGGCGGATTGCTCGGCTTGGGCGGAAGCACGTATTCCCCCGACCGTGAGAAGTCCTTCATCAAGACACTCAAGAACTTCCCCACCAACACCTACGTCCAGACCACCTACGTCTTCCAAGGCCGCGGCGGCGGAGAGATGGAGGAGTTGATGGGCACCGCTCTTTCGGGCGACACGCGCGCCGTGACCGTGGTGGTCAACTACAACCTCTGCGAACTTGAAGACAACGGATATCTTCCCCGCCGCTTCGACTCGCGCATCGGCTACTTCACGACTGACTACCAGGAGTTCACCGACGACATCGCCACCGATCAGAAGGTGATGAACATCCTTCGCTGGAACCTCAAGAAGAAGGACCCCAACGCAGACTTGAGCGAACCGGTCAAGCCGATTGAGTTCTGGCTCGACGACGCCATCCCGACTGAGTACCGCGAGACGGTGAAGTCCGCTCTCCTCGAATGGAACAAAGCCTTCGAGAAGGTCGGCTTCAAAAATGCAGTTGTCGTGCACCAGATCACCGAAGATTCGGACATCGACCACGCCGACATGCGCTACAACGTGATCCGCTGGGTGACTTCACCCGGCGATGCGTACGCCATCGCACTCTTCCGCGTCAACCCGATCACGGGCGAGATCATCAATGCGAGCGTCACGGTGGACGCCAACATCGTCCGCGTCTTCGCAACCGAGCATGACGATCTGATCAACCCGGCCAACCAGTTCAAACGGGAGACTCCCGAAGAACGAGTGGCCAAGCTCGCCAAAAACCACTCCTGCATCGACTGCGACGCGGTTCAGATGGGCAAAGGCAACCTGAAGTTCGGAGCGAAGGCTCTCGAAATGACAGGAGCCGGCATCAGCAAGACCCAATACGTGAAGCAGTTCATCAAGTGGGTTGTGATGCACGAATTCGGTCACGTCCTCGGCCTCCGCCACAACTTCGTCTCCAGCACCCAGCTCAGCCTGGAGCAGATGAAGAATGGCCCCGAAGTGGCTCGACTCGGAACTTCCGCGTCGGTCATGGACTACATCGCGTTCAACATCTCCGCGCTCAACCGATCCAACGTCGATTACTTCGGCCAGACCATCGGATCCTACGACTACTGGGCGATCAAGTACGGCTACACCCTCATTCCCGAAGCGCGCACTTCGGAGGGTGAAATCTACAAGCTCAGCCAGATCGCCAAGGTCGGCAAACAGGAAGGATACGAGTGGCAGGGCGACGAAACCGCTGACAGCATCGACCCCTACGTCACCCGATTCGACCTCACCGCCGAGCCGCTGGACTACTGGACGCAGCTCATGCAGACCTCGCGCCACCTGATGTTCAATCTGGACAAGCACTCCCCCAAGCCGGGCGAGAGCTACTGGGAGTTCACCAAGGACTTCAACATGCTCTTGAACGAGTATGCAAAGGGCGCGAGCCAGGCCAGCCGATACATCGGCGGCATCAGGCGAAGCAACAGCTACGCGGGCGACGCCAATGGCCGCCAGCCGATCCAGTCCATCCCCGCCGCACAGCAGCGGCGCGCGCTCGGCCTGCTGACCAAGTATGTGTTCGCTGAGAACGCATTCTCGTTCCCGAAGCACTACTACACCATGTTCCAGGCGAACCCGAAGGGCAACCTGATGGATTCCATGCTGGGAGCGGGCGATGACTTCCCGATGTATTCCCAGTTCGCGGGCCTGCAGTCCAGCGCACTGTTCTCCGTCCTCAATTCCGGAACGCTCAACCGTCTGCTGAACGCGGAGTTCAAGTCGGCGAAGGCTGGCGACGCGCTCACCCCCCGTGAGGCGATGCGCGAAATCCGGGCTGCCGTCTGGAGCGAATTGGCCGCAGGAAAGGCGATCACTCCTCTCCGACGCCAGCTCCAGCGCGAGCATGTGGATCAGCTCATCAGCCTGGGCGTCAAAGGCGGAACCGGCGAGATCACAACCCTCGCCTGGACCGAACTGCGCAGCGTCCGCAATTCGATCAAGAGCGCGAAAAGCAAGGATGCCGCCACCAACGAGCATCTTGCAGAGCTTGCGATGAGGATCGACCGCGCCCTCAATGCCGTCGAAACCCTTGGCGGCTCCAGCGCCCCTTCGGGAATGGGCAGCCTGCTTGATCTCCTCGGTGGAGCCAAGAAGAAGGACTGAATAAAACAGGCAGAAAAGAATCCCCCGCCATCGTGGCGGGGGATTCTTTGTTTGAACCAGGCTAGTTCACCGAGAAGAGATTGCTCTCGATGCCGATGTTGACCTTCATGTTCGTAAAGTCGCTGACTCCGGCAACTTTGTTCTCCGCATTCTTGACCGACAAGCGAGTCGGAATCCAGACAGAGCCAAATTTCTTTTCGTTGTCGTAGAGGAACGTCGCCATCAGATGGCCTCCATTCTGGCTGTACCACTCGCGCTTGGTGATAAATTTCTTGGCTGGGTCGATCCAGACGCGGTGGCGGGTCGTGTCATCCAGCGACTCCTCATAGGTCATGTCAAAGACATACTCGCCCGTCGCTCTTTCGGTGCGGATGTATTTGGCTTCAAGAAAGTTCTGCATCAGAGCCGGAGTGAGGATGCCGAAATCAAAGACAGTCTGACGCTTGCCTGGCGCCTTCGCGACGCTCTCCTTGTGCGAGATTTTTGCCTGCGGAATCTTGTAGACCTTGGTGGCTCCGTTCATGATGAAGTAGACCTTCATGTCGTCCACCACGGATTCCAGCCGCATCATGAAGGGTTCGCGCATCCACACGGTCACGTCTTTGAAGCGGTACGACTGAGCGAAATCTTTGTTGATTTTGTTCAGCTCGCGCTGGTCAGCCTTGGATTTCTTCCAAGTGAAAGTTGCGTCCTTGAGCTGAGTCTGGAGGACGCTGTTGATGGACGGATTGGCCTGACCAACCATCAGGGTCGCGGCGACGGCAATGATGCTCACGAAATCGGGCTCCAAAAAAAGAGACGCGGCTGACCGCCCCTCCGAAGAGTTAGGACGCGCCAAACTCCGTTCCGATTCGGGCGAGGGGACCTCCGGGCAGAGTAAAATTGCCGCCAGATGCTCGACGAGACGCCCGAGGCCCTGATCAAGAGCCGCCAGCGCTCCTATGATCGTCGCCGCAATCTCCGCCCGATGACCTCGGGAGAGATGATTGATCTCGCCCTCCGCATCTACCGGTCCATCGCCCGCCCGGTCTTGGCTGCTTCCCTGCCCTCCATGCTTCTCGCAGGGGCGGGGATCATGTTCCTCACCTCCTTTGTCTTCCCACGAATTGCTCCTAGCGGCAATGTGGACAAAGTGCATTACACCGAAGGCGCATTCGGCATTGTAGTGACGCTCTTCATCGTCATCCCCCTGCTGATGCTCGCCATTTCCTATGTGGCCGCTTTGACTGTGCCGACAACTTCCGGCATCGTCATGGGAACAGAAACGGACATGAGAAATGTGAAGCTGAATGCGCCCGCAGCGTCCATGAGGATTTTCCGGGTCATGCTGAGCGGGTTTATCCGATCAACGGGCATCCTGGTCGCCTCCCTTGTCCTCTTCCTGCTTGCCGCAGTCGGCCGTGGCTCTTCGGGTGGGACGCTCGGAATCATCGGTACAGCTTCTGGCTTCGTCACGCTTTTTGCCGGCTTGATCGCTACCCCCATCGCCGCGTACCGCCTGTCTCTGACTCCCCCGGTTGCTCTTTTGGAGAGCGAATCGCCCAAAACCGCCTTTGATCGGAGTGTCTCGCTCGTCAAGCCCTACAAGCATATTCCCAGCCTGCTTGAAAGCCAGATCGGGCTCGGGCTGATCCTGCTCGCCGGAATGTTCTTCATCCTCGTGGGCGTCTCCACGGTTTTTGCGATGATCCCCTTGGAGCCGTTTTTCCGATCCCAGGTTTGGATGGGGCCGTGGGCCGACATCGTCATTGGCGTCTTGGATGCCATTCCCCTTCTGCTGACCATTTGGCTCCTGGCTCCACTCTGGACCATCGGGGTCACCGTCATGTACTACGACCGCCGCTCGAGATTGGAGGCCTTCGATATTGCGGTGCTTGCCGATGATGTTCTCAAAGTCAATCGCACAAATCGCCCTGTCGCTTAGCCTCCTGACAGCAGCGGTTGCGGGGTGGGCGCAAGCTCCCATCGACACCCTGGAAAAGAATGCGGCCGCAGCTCAAGACCGCCCTTCACTGGAGAAGGTGGTCGATGAGGCCGAACAGCACTATCCTGATGAAGATTGGATCGAGGAAATCCGCCTGACGATCGCCGAGAGGGGGTTCGAGGCGGGCAAAACCGAATTCATTGCCGCGCTGGAGATCGAGAGGTCCGAAGAGAACGTCGCCGTCAATCTCAAAGACCCCAAACAGGAGGCCGAGGAGATTCTCTCCAGCCCCGCCTATCGTGATGCGGGCGTTCGGGAGGATCAGGAGAACAGCGAGTGGCTCGCCCGAATCATCGAGGAGTTTCTGCGGCAGATCTATGAATTCCTGATGAGATTGCTGCCGAGGGGGAGCGGAGGCGCCGTTCCAACTATCGGAGGAATCCCGGCGATCGGATTCGGCGCAGTGCTGGCGGTGGTTCTCATTCTGTTCGTCGGATTCATGATCTGGCGATTCGGAGTCGCCCGGAAGGTCAGAAAGAAAGCGGGCGGACTGCTCGAAGAGGATGAGCCAGACCGCACCGCCGATGAGTGGCTGCAGCAGGCCGACCTTCTCACCCGCAACGGCGATTATCGAAAGGCCATCCGCAGCCTCTACCTCGCCTGTCTGGTCAGATTCGACGACGCCAACGTGGCCGTTTTCAATCGCGGCGAGACCAACTGGGAGCACCTGCATCGCATCATGGCGAGCCCGAAGAAGCCTGCCGGTCTCGACTTCCGCCCCCCGACAAAATCATTCGACCTGTTCTGGTATGGATACGCGCCGTGCTCTGCGGAGGATGTCGCGGAGTTCCGCAAAGTCTATGAAAGCCTGTTGAGCCAGCTTGCCATTCGGAGGGCCGCGTGAAGGCCAAACTGACCCTCTTCAATGTGGCGGCCGTCCTCGCAGCCCTGCTGCTGGCCGCGATCGCGGTTCTCTTCACCGATCAAACCGCGTCCAATTCCTGGCCATCCATCACGAGCCCGCGTCCGAGCGGCACGATGGCGTTTGCAGAGCTTCTTCGACGCGAAGGCTACAACGTTGTTCTCGACCGCTCCGCTCGGCCCGGGATTTCCAAGGACGATCTAGCCATCGCCTTCTTCATCGCCGACAAGAGTGATTTCGCTTCGGTCCTCACCCAGTCTGATGAGGATTCTGGATTCAATCCCTTCAATCCCAATCAGGCGATCTTTGCCGAGTCCATGACCGATCACGTCGCCGGGGGCGGATCGCTCCTCTACCTTCCCATGCCCTCGCTTTTCGATGCCGAATCGAAGGGGATGCGCGAATCCACGATCCTGACTGGACCGCGCAATCAGAACTACAAAGCCCGCTGGGAGAACTTTGAGCGGTACTCCATCGCCCGCCAGGATTGGTCGGAGGGAGATTACGAAGGCATACTTTGGGCGGACCCGAACGGCTACGGTGTGATCTTGATGGGCGCCAAAGGCAAGGCGCGGATCGGCGTGGTCTCCGATGCCATGATGGCAAGCAACCGGTACTTGGACAAGGAAGACCACGCCGCCCTGCTCCTCGACACCGTCGCGCGACTCGCCAAGCCTGGCGCAAAAGTCGTCTTCACCGAAGCCGCGTTCGGCAATGTCGAATCGCGCTCCCTTTTCGGCTCGCTCGGCAGTTGGGCACAGGCTCTGAGAATCCAGGCCCTGCTGCTCGGTCTGGTCATCGTCTACACGCTGGGCAAACGCTTCGGACAACCTGAGGTCGAGTTTCAGGCAACCAAGGGCGCGAGGGACATGCTGACCGCACTCTCCGCTACAATGAGAAGCGGCAAGCGCAGGCATCTCGCGCTTCATGCCCTCTACGACGACGCGATTGCCCAGTGCCGAAAAATTGTCCGCGCCACCCGATCCATGTCAGATGCAGACGTGATCGCACGACTGCCAATTGAACTTCAGAATGCTCTGATGCAGATTCAGCGCGGCAGTTGGCAGGATGCAGTTGCCGCCGCCAAGATGCTCGACTTCGAGATGGCGAAGTTCAAGGCTGACAGCCGACAGGAACGCCCACGGGCATAATAGAGATATGAACCGCAGTGCCGCTTTCGTCCTGCTCGCCCTCGCCGCCGCAATGGCGGGAGCACAAACTTCAGCCGACAAGAAAACCGAAGAAGAGAAGAAGAAGCTCGCCAAGCTGGAAAAAACCTACAAAGAGGCCAAATCTGCGTACACAAAAACTCCCAAGGACGCGAAGAAGAAGAAGGCTTATGTCGACGCGACGGTCAAGCTCGGCACAGCGACCATGCGCTCCCCCATCCTCGGCCCAAAAGAAAAATATCCAAAAGCTCTGCGCTATTACCGCGAGGCATTGAAAATCGACCCCAAGAACAAAGAGGCCGCCGCCAACAAAAAGACGATCGAGGACATCTACAAGTCCATGGGTCGTGAGATTCCGAAGTGACGCCGATCGACGATCAAACCCATGCTTTTGAACTCAAGCGTTTCAGCCTGAGACTGGCGATTGTCGCGGTCATTCTGGCGCTTGTTCCGACGATTGTTGGGATCATCCTTGCTCCCGAAGGTGCGCTCTATCTTCAGCAGCAGATGGCGATGGACGACCAGATGGTCTACGCCGCATGGATGAAGCAGGCGATGGGAGGCCAATTCTTCTTCGACAATCGATTTGCGGTTGAAGCCCAGCCCGGGATGACGGTCCACCTCTATTTCCTCGTCCTCGGCTGGGTCGCCAAACTGACTGGGATTCCGCTTGCGATGACCCTTGCAAGGGCTGGGTTCTCTTTTCTGTTTGTTGTCCTGCTCGGAAAGCTGGTCAAGCGGCTTGAGTGGACGATCTACTCCTCCAAGCTGGCCATGGTGCTCGCCATCTTCGGCATGGGCCTCGGATTTGCGGCTTGGGAGCCATTTGGACGCGAAATTTTGCACGAATCTCCGGTCAGCTTTTTGACCGGCGGAAGACTCCCAATCGATGTCTGGCAGCCGGAGGCATTCACCTTCAGCTCCATGCTCACAAATGGGCTCTTCATGGCGAGCCTGTGTCTGTTTCTCGTGATCTTTCTCGCCGTGCTGGATGCCCGCGACTCGTGGAAATCAGTCCCCCTCGGGTTCGGCGCGTTCTTCGTCCTGATGAACATCCACAGCTACGATGTTCTGCTGCTGGCATTTGTGTTGATCGGGTTTTTGGTGGGCTGCGTCGCGGGGAAAACGGCCACCACGCAATGGGTGATCCGAGCCGCCGTCATTGGTGCAGGAGCGATTCTGCCTGCACTCTGGTTCATGCATGTTCTGTCGAATGATCCTGTCTTCCAGGCCCGAGCGGCGACATTGACGTATACGGACAGCTTTCGCCAGATTCTCGTCGGCCTTCTTCCTCTCGTGCTGCTTGGATTGGCGGGCGCGGTCCGAGGAGTCTATACCGGGAGCAATCAAGATTCATCATCCGACGACGAGGAGTCATCGAAACGCAATTCCTCCCTTCTCATCGGCAGCGGGCTTCTCGGCGCGCTGCTTCTCTTCATGATCGTTCGATCATTGAATCATGCGCCGGACAGCTACCTGCTGAATCTCCCCACATGGATCGCGTGCTTCATCGCGGTTCTGGCTTCGATCTATTTCATCCGTCCCAAAAGCCCGATCATGGCGCTGGTCTGCGCTTGGGCATTTGTCGGCCTGATCGCTCCCTACTTCCCCGGCCTCTTCCAGCGAAAGCTTTCGATGGGGATCGCCATCCCCTGGGGACTCCTTGCGGCGATGTCGCTGGGCGATCTCATCAAGAATTTCGACCGGAGCAAGCGCAATGCGGCGACCGCAGTTGGGCTGATTGTCGGCTGCGCCTCATCACTTCTCTGGGTTCAGAGGGAGATGATCTTCATCAAAAGCAACGTGTCAAGCACGACAGTCCATCCGGTCACGCTGTCGTCCGACATCGCTTCGATATTAAAGTCCCTCGACGCCGAACCAGGACGAAAGGTGGCCGTAGCGATGCCGGGATTCCCGTCGGTGCGTGAGCAGAAGGGCACGTTTGACACCCCCTATATGCCGGATCTCAATCCTTTTGCCAGCGGTCTTTCCGGAGCCTACACCTATGCTGGCCATTGGAGCGAAACTCCAGACTACAACACGCGTCGCGGCATTGCAACCGCCATCTTCTTGGTTCAAACCCCCGATGAAAAGCGTCGTGAACTCCTGGCAAAAACGGGAGCGAACTACATCATCGCCCCCAATCCAGACAGTTTCGGGGCCCCGGGCCGGGGCGCGTCGGGG
>JAEYWW010000393.1 GCA_023428805.1 Armatimonadota bacterium
GGTTGAATCACCCGGGGCATCGTCGCGTTTGCAGAAGTCTTACTTGGCCCGCCAGAGGCCCTGCGGCTCATCATTGAGGAGGTTCACGCTGGCATCCGCCGCACTCAGCCGTCCGAGATGGCCGTCCGCAAAGATCACATGGTTGCCGCCCGTGTGGCGGGGCTGGGCTTTCGTGTCGAAATCGTGAAAGGCGAGCCGGGTCATGAACTTGGCGCCGACCCCCGGCCCCCGGTTCCCGCCCGGATTGTCATAGCCCACCAAAAAGCCGTCGTTCTGCAGCACTCCCCCATCCATCGACGGAAATTCAACTGGGTTGTAGGAGTTCTTCGCCCCATGATTGCAGGTCTCCGTCAGCAGAGCGGTTGTGCTTGGCGCAGTCAAAAGGAGGCTCGGCTGGGCGCTCATCCCGAGAGTCATGCCGAAAGAAGTGGCTGTTCTGCCGCTGTCCGAGGTGTAGACCAGAGTGTTCTCGGACACATGCGCGGAGGGACAGAGGAATGTCGCTCGCTGTACCATGAAGGGCTTGACCGAAGCGACCCACGTCACCGGAACGCCTCCCTGAAGCAGCGGCACACCTGGTTCTGCCTCCGCATACACGGGCGGAAATCGCTCGTCATGCTGCGCCGCATAAACAAGGAGCGCTTTGGAAACCTGCTGGAGGTTGGTGCTGCACACCTTGCGTTCGCCATCCTGCTTCATCCGCTTGTAGACCGGCCAGACGATCAGGCCGATGATCGGAAGGAGCACCACGATGACGCGGATGTCTTTGATGCTGATGTATTGCGAATTGACTGGCTTCGCGCCCTCGGGTGCGTCGGGATCGTATCGGCTCACTTCTCTTCCTTTGCGCCGGTCTCTGCCCAGAGACCAATGTCTTCCATGACCTCTCGAAACTTGTCCGAATCAATCGACTGCGTGTAGGCGCGGGATGAATTGTGGCTGATCACCGGAAGCGCGCCCAGGCGGATGTTCTCAGCAGGCACATCCTTGGCGAACCGCATCAAAGCGGCCACTTCGGCGGAGGAGAACGTGTTGCCCAAAATCGCCACGGTCTGGTCGGCCACCTCGGGAATCTTCGTGGGGTTGGCGATCACCACATCCTTCACCGAAAGCATGAGCTGCTTCTGCCGATCCTGACGCTTGAAGTCGCTGTCGCCCTTTCGATACCGGACATAGCCCATCGCCTGCTCTCCATCCAAATGCTGCGGGCCTTTCTTGAGATTGATGTCGAGCTTCCCCGCGCGGTCGACGTACCGCATGTTGCGGTCAACATCCAGATCGACGCCGCCGATCATGTCGATCATGTTCTTGAACGCCTCGAAGTTCAGCACAACAACCCGGTCGATCTTGAGGCCGAGAACATCCTCGACAACCTCCTTGCTCAGGTCCGGCCCGCCGTAGGCGTGGGCGGCGTTGATCTTGTCCGAACCATGCCCCGGAATCTTGACCATCAGGTCCCGTGGAATGGAGATTCCCTTGACGGTCTTGTCCTTCAACCCCAGTTTGGCGACCATGATCATGTCGCTGCGCGCGGCGGATCGCGTGACCCGCTTTCCTCCCCGCGTGTAGTCCTGGTCGCAGCCGAGAATCAGGATTGTCATATCCTCTTCCTCCTTCAAAACAGACTGAGGAGAGGTGTTGCTGATGGACTGCCGGATGGCCTCCTTGACCACGTCGCTGCGGTTGATGAGCCCGGTGGCTGAGCCGACGAACCAGCCGGCGATGGCGGCCGCCACCGCCCCAAACACCAGCCCAATCCTGGCTCGGGCTGGCCTGCTGGCACGTCGGTTCATAGGAGTAGAGCGCGGCATCCTGCCGCACCTAATTCAACAGAAGGCAAATCTATCTCGTTCCAGGGGATAGGGCAGATGAGGTCATGCCTTGCGATGCCCGGAGGAAAACTTCCCTTCTCCGAAAAACAGAAAAGCCAATCCGAACGGATGGCTTTCCAGACGAATCCTGACAACAGGACCCTGTTTGATTTCCTTTTCAGGAGAATCCTGCGAGATTGAATCTCTTAGTGAGACAAGCAGGCAGGCTCTTATCTGATACACTTTATTTTTACCATAGGAACCCTACTTATGTCAACAGCATCCCAGCTTATTCTCGGCCTCGACCTTGGCTCCGCATCCATCGGATTTGCCCTGGTCAGATTGAAGGAAGCGCAAGAAGGCGAGATCGTCCAAATAGGCGTCCGAATCTTTGAAGAGGCCATCACACCAAAGGAGAAGGTGCCTAAGAACCGCAACCGCAGGCAGAAGCGCGGTGCCCGTACCCTCTACCGAAGACGTCGCCAGAGGCGTCGCCTGATCCTAGATCTGCTGATTCAATCCGGCCTCCTCCCGGAGGATGCCCAGGCCAGAGATGCGCTCCTCCATGATTCCAGTCGTCATCCCTATCTGCAGAGAAAGGAAGCGCTCGACTCCTGCCTGTCCGCCCACGAAGTGGGGCGGATCATCTTCCACCTTGCCCAGAGGCGCGGATTCAAGAGCAACCGCAAGGCAAGCGGCATTGAGGGAGTGGATGATCCCGATATTCTCGCCCTCATCCAAGAAGAAGAGGAGCGGGAGATGCTGGCCGCCGCTGCGAAGGAGAAGCGGGCCCGTGAGGCCGCCGCTCAGAAAGGACGAGAGTATGCGGCTTCAGCCGAAGATGCGGGAGTGGTGCTCTCCGCCATCGCCACTCTGCGAGACGAGATCGAATCCAGCGGTTCACGAACCCTGGGAGAGTATCTCGCAGGGCAGATCGAACGAGGATTGCCTGCGAGAAGGCGCCACACCGAAAGAGCCATGATCGAGCATGAGTTCGAGATGATCTGGGCTCATCAGGCCAAGGGCCACCCGCAGATGACCGATTCCCTGCGGGCGCAGGTTCATCAGGCGATCTTCTGGCAGCGACCCCTGCGTGGGGCGGAAAGGAGCATCGGAACCTGCCAGTATGAAAAGGGGCGAAAGCGTCTGCCGACAGCTCATCCTCTCGCGCAAAAGGTCCGCATCCTCCAGGATGTCAACCACATCACCATCCGTCAGCCCGGTCAGCGGGACCCATCCTTCCTGACAGCCGAGCAAAGAAGCCTTGTGTCGCAAACCCTGCTCGCCCAAGGAGAACTTTCCTGGAGCAAATTCAGGAGCATCATCAAAGCGGGCAAAAACACCGTCATCAACCTCCAGGAAGGCGGCATGGACAAGCTGAAGGGCGACAGGACTTCCCTCGGTATGAGAAGCGCGATCGGCGATAGGTGGAACAGCATGAACGATGACCAGCAGGATCGACTCTTTGAGCAGATCCGCACCATCGACGACAAGAGCGCCCTGATCCGAAGGCTCCGCTCGGAGTGGGGCTTTGCCCCCCGCGAAGCGTATGCTCTGGCAACTTGGGAGCCCGAATATGGGTATGCCAGCCTCAGCCGACGGGCCATGCGCCGCATCCTCCCGCACCTTGAGGCAGGGCTCAACCACCACGATGCCTGCCAGGCAGCGGGATACCAAAGGATCGACCAAAAGCCGAAGGGCGCACAGGACAGGCTGGAGGTCGAGGACATACCAAAACTTGCCAATCCTGTCGTCAGCAAGGCTCTCCACGAGGTGCGCCGCGTCCTCAACACACTCATCCGTGAACACGGAAAACCGGATGTCATCCGCATCGAAATGGCACGGGAGCTCAAGCTCAATAAGGAGCGGCAGGCCGACGTCATCAAGGCCATCAAAAAGAACGAAAAGCTGAATGAACTGGCGGTCGAACGGGCCCAGGCTCTCGGAATCGTCCGACCCTCACGTAAGGACAAGCTGAAATACCGGCTATGGAAGGAGTGTGAGGGGGTCTGCCCCTACACGGGCACGATCATTCCCGAATCAATGCTGTTCAGCCCCCAAGTGGATGTTGAGCACATCATCCCCTGGTCCGTGAGCATCGACGACTCCTACGCCAACAAAACCCTCTGCATGGCGGAGGAGAACCGTCTGGTGAAGTCGAAGAAGACACCCTATCAAGCCTATTCGTCCATGCCGGAGCGCTACGCGGAAATCCTGGAAAGAGTGGATCGCTTCCCTCACGCCAACCACAAGAAGAAGCTCTTCCGAATGCGCGATATTCCCGAAGACTTTGCCTCCCGACAGCTCAATGACACAAGCTATATCTGCACTGAGGTCATGAAGTTCGTTGGCAGGCTGGGCGTCAGTGTGGAGGTCAGCAAGGGAGCCGCCACCGCCGCCCTCCGACGCAGATGGGGGCTCAACTCGATCCTGGCGGAGGACGGCGAAAAGACGCGGGCCGATCACCGCCACCACGCCGTTGATGCCCTGGTCATCGCCCTCACCAGCCGCAGTTTGTTCCAGCGCCTCTCCCGGGAGTCGGCGACAACGGGGGCAGGACTCTCTGATCGTGAGCTGGTCGTTCCCGAGCCATGGACGGACTTCCGTGCCCAGGCCGAGCGTGCCGTCCGGCAGATCGTCGTCTCTCATCAGGCCACCCGAAAGGTCCGGGGGGCGCTGCACCAGGAAACGGCGTATGGCTGGCGCGAGGGCGAGGGGCGCTACGTCCTCCGCAAGCCCATTGCCTCACTCACCAACGGGGAGATTGAGCGCATCCGCGATGTCCGGATCCGCGCCCAAGTCCAGGAGCAAGTCGCCCAACAGGGGATCGCTTCGCTCGCCGACTCCAATCACCCGATCACACTGCGCGACCGCAGGGGAGAGCCTGTCTACGACTCACACGGACACTTGAGGGTGGTCAAGAGAGTGCGGCTCAATGCCCGCGAGAAGCCCGGCAGCCTCATCCCCGTCGGCCCGCACAAACATTTCGCCAACTCTGTCAACCACCACCTGATGGTCTTGGAAGCGGAAGATGGCTGTAGAGACTTTGAAGTGGTCTCAATGTTTGAAGCCGCCCGAAGGATCGCCAATGGCGAACCGCTTTTCAAGTCGTCCAGCGACCGCCCGGGTTGGAGAGTGGTGCTGCACCTCTGCGCGAATGATATTGTCCGCATGGCGGGCGAGCATTCCGGTTTATGGCGTGTGAACAGCTTCAATATGTCGCCCAGTTTCCGCGAAGTTATTCTCCAGAGGCTATCCGACAGCATGCCCGCTCGTGAATCGCTCATGCCCATCCAACGCATCACATCTCCCAAGACTATGCAGTTCTTCGTATCCCGCGTGATTCTGGACGCCATTGGCACGATCATTGCCGAAGAGCGATGCCGTGGCCGAGAGGATCGTTGAGGTCGCCCATCCCGCCCTTCTCAAGCGGGAATCCTGCCACCTGGTCGTCTTCCAGGAGGATGGGGAGGCGGGGCGTGTGCCCTTCGAAGAGCTGGGAATGCTGCTCCTCGACGGTCCCGGCATCACCCTGACGCATGAGGTTGTGCGCTCGCTGATGGTCGAGGGAGGAGCCTTTGTGGTCAGCGACGAGCGGCATCTTCCCTGCGGATTGATGCTCCCGATCGATGGACACAGCCTCCACGCCAAAACCTTACGCGAACAGGTCGCCAGCAGCGAGCCCAAGCGCAAGCAGGTCTGGAGGCAGATCGTCCAAGCCAAGCTCGCATCCCAGGCCGACGTGCTCGACTGGAGGGGTGGACCCGAAGCTCGGCGGGCGGCCCGGACCATCCGCGAGATGATCCCCGATGTCCGTTCCGGGGACACAAGCAACCGCGAGGCGGTGGCCGCCATGCTGTACTTCCCCGCCCTCTTCGGCGATGGATTTGTGAGGGAGAGGGATGAACTGGGCGTCAATGCGATGCTCAACTATGGCTATGCGGTTGTCCGGGCTGCAGTGGCTCGGTCGCTGGTGGGGGCCGGGCTGCACTGCGCGCTGGGAGTCCACCACGACAACCAATACAACGGATTCAATCTGGCCGATGACGCGGTTGAGCCGCTGCGCCCCCTGGTCGATCAGCACGTCATGACCCTGGTTCTGCGCGGCGAAGCCGAGGATCAACTGACACCCGCGCTCAAGCGCTCCCTGCTCCGCATCCTCACCACCACCGTGGTTTTTGACGGCAGACCCCACCCCATTCTCAGCGCGATGCCCCTCTATGCCGCCTCGATTCGTCGCGCCATCTGCGAAGAGGCACGAAAAGTGCAGGTTCCTGTCTGGAACCCGATCAAAAGGAGCCGCAATGACCTTCGGAGGATTTCGAGCAATGTGGGTGATGGTGATGTTTGACCTGCCGGTAGGCAGCAAGGAACAGAGACGGGCCTACACCCGATTCCGGCAGAAGCTGCTGGACAATGGGTACTGG
>JAEYWW010000205.1 GCA_023428805.1 Armatimonadota bacterium
GCTGGACACCGTGGAGGCGAATTTGGCGCTGGGATTCAAGGCTGACCTGCGGGATTACGGCCTTGGGGCGCAGGTATTGGCTGATCTCGGAATCAGGCGCATGAGGCTCATCACCAACAATCCGGCGAAGGTCGCTGGTCTCCAAGGCCATGGCCTAGAAATCACCGAACACGTCCCGATCGTCTGTCCTCCTACTGCGCACAGCGAGCGGTATCTGGAGACGAAAAAGCAGAAACTGGGTCACAGATTGCCATAGTTGACCAATAATGGAGTCATCAATGTCGAATCCATACGAGCACTTGATCGAGGTCAATCCTGAGATCTGAGGGGGCAAGCCGGTGATCAAAGGGACACGAATTGCCGTCGTGGATATTCTCGACTACCTGGCTGGCGGGGTGACTGTTGAGACGATCTTGGAGCAGTGGGATCATCTCTCGCGGGTTCAAGTTCAGGCGGCTTTGGCTTATGCGGCGGATTTTCAAAGACGGTTGACGAGCGCGACCCATGCTGCTGGTTGACGAAAACCTTCCGCCTCAGTTGGCGCATCATCTCCAGTCAGTTTTTCCCGGAATCGTTACGGTTCAAAGGCTGGGACTTGCTGGCGTGTCTGATCAGAGAATATGGAAGGAAGCATCCGCGCGGGAGATGATTCATTCGTTTTGTGCAGACGATGATGGGGTGTTGCTCTTGCTTCCTGAGAATCTGATGATTGTCAAGTAAAACCGGGTCGGAGGAGCATCTCCGACCCGGTTTTACTTGATGCTGAAAAGCTCAGAATCGGAAGCCGAGCATGAGGCCGATGGAGTCCATGCTGTTGCCTTCGAGGGAGCCGCCGAATCGGTACTGGGCTTCGACGAAGAAGCTTCGGTCGAATTCGTAGCCGAGAAGGGCGAGGAATCCGATGCGGGTGTTGCGGAAGCTGTCGCCGCGGTTGCCATTGAAATCAAAGAGCTGCGCGCTGGAGCCCCCGCCTGAGCTGCCTCCTCCACCGTTGTTGCCTCCTCCTCCGCCACCATTGCGGTCACGGCCAAGTTTGGCTCCGTTGAAGGTGACGCCGACGCCGAGGCCGCCGTAGAACATTCCCTTCTGACCAGCGACTGGTTCGGACAGTGCAACGCGCTCGGTGTACCAGAGGCCGAAGCTGTCGGCGCGGTCACCGTCGTCGTCGGCTCGGAGATAGTCAACTTCGATGTAGCTCCTGCCGCGTTCTGCGCTCAGGAAGCTGCGGCTTGGGAGGCGATAGCCGAAGCCGATATTAAATGTGTTGCCGCCCGCAAAATCGCGGACTTCGCCGCTGGTCCACCGGCTGAGGCCGACCTTGATTTGATACGGCTTCTCTTCGCGATCCTGCGCCGAGGCGATGCCAGGGATGGCGAGCGCAAGCGGGATGGCAAGGTATCCCAAAGTTCGGATGTCTTTCATGGATGCTGAACCCTAGTTGTAATTATCCTTATTTTGGTAGGAAAATACTCCCCGTTTTAATAAAAGTCCAATCAAAAAGAGCGAGTCCGCGAACTTTTGACCGCTGGCTTGACTCATTTTCCCCGCAAATTCACCTGCGCTGATAGGCGAGTTCGCGATCAGAGTCTTCAGCACCGCGAGAGATTTGGGGTGAATCAGCGGCAGAGTTTCGTCGTAGAACGTGAGCTCCTCCTTGCCTTGAATGATCCTCTCGCCATACGGAGTCAAAGTCAGGCTGCCTTGATCGATGTCGATCTTTCGGGAGGCATATCCTGTAAAGATATCCAGAAGCGGCATGGGGTGTGCAAGCATGTCCGCGAAAGCCTGGCGTTCCTCGCGGCTCGCTGGAGATTCAGTCCGCGCGAGGCGCATCGCGTCGCTCCAGACTTTCAGAGTCTGAGCCCATACTGAGTCATGACTGTAGAGATCGACGGCTCTCTCACGGGCGTTCCGTCCCATCTCATCGCGCAGATCGCCGTTTGAGAAGAGATCATCCAACCTTTTGGTCAAAACGCCAGTGTCGATCCAGACTGATTGGGCGAGGAAAAGATAGGTTGTCATCTGTGGCAGCACGGGAGAAAGTGTGCTGACGCGATCCAGCGCGGGCATCCAGTAGGTGGGCACATGGAACCCGGTTTTGCCGTCGATGCCGACATCCTTCATTCCATCCCATTCGCTGACCAGCGATGGGATGCCTGTGGCGAGAGCCTCCAGAAGAGTATTCGCCATCGCCTCCTGGACTGTGTCTCCCGGAAAGACAAAGAAGTCTGCCGCAGCATAGGGAAGGTGGCGAAGTGAGGCGTCCAGCTCTGGGATGAAGTGAACCTGTTTCTCCATGCCAAGATCAGTGCATTCCTTCTGGAGCCGCGCAACGTAACCCGGGATGTTTTCGACACCGCCGATCACCAAATGTCGATCTGCATCAACCACTTGGTGAAATGATCGAATGAGAGGAAGAAGATCAGCCTTTGAATTGGGAGTCAGACGGCCAAAGTAGCTGGCGTGAACACCGTGTTCCGGGAGTCCAAGGGTTGGGCGTGGC
>JAEYWW010000025.1 GCA_023428805.1 Armatimonadota bacterium
GTTGTAGTGCGCGTAGACCTCATGCCCGCCCGAAACCAGGATCAGATCGGGGCAGAGCTGCCTTGCAACGCCGACGTTGGTTCCCGTTTTGATCCCATAGGCCCTTGCCTCATAGCTTGCGGCGATCACGCAGGTGCTGTTGTCCTCCATCGGCACGACCGCGATCGGCTTGTTGCGAAGCTCCGGACGCTCCGCCTGTTGAACAGACGCAAAGTAGGCGTTCAAGTCCAGGAACATCCACCGGAGAGGACGTTGCCCCATCAGAGAAAGCAGACTTTTGTCCACTATATTGACAGTATAGTACAGACACCCAGGAACAGCAAGACCTTCCCGGTAGAATTTTTTGAAATCCGATGAGCGAATTCTCTCCCATCCCTCCCGTGGTGCCGGAGCCGCCGCCCATCCAGCCCGCTCCCCATCAACGCAACATCGGCGCATGGCTGTTCCTGGCAATGATCTCCGTCGGACTCATCTCCATGGCGATCTGGTCGGTCTACGCCAAGAAAGCAGGCGAGCCCAGCTACAGCGCTCTGGAACCTCAACTCAAAATCGCTTTGATGCAGGAGGCTCTGCCTTCCGGAGGGTTCGGGCAAAAGCCGATCTCAGAAACCCTGAAACCGGTCAAGGAGGAGGCGGAAAAGGGAGTCGCAAAGTCCACCCACGCCGCCAGGGTTCTTTTGGTCGCCCAGCAGGCCAGTGGAGAAAAGCCCTCGCAGAAGGCTTTGGAAACACTCTCAAAGAGCAGGGAGCCGGAGGATCAGAACTTCGCCCGCATCTACACAACGGACAAGCTGACTCCGGCGGAAGCCAAAACCTTCTCGCCCGAACCTAAGCTCTACAGCGAACGCCTGGCCGAAGCCCAAGCCTACGAGAAGGCGGGCGACCCTTCGAAGCTCAAGAAGCTCCTCTCGCTGGAAGAATACACGCCAGTGATCTTGTCCATCTCGGTCATATTCCTGCTGTTCATGCTCGGAATCGGCGCGCTGGTCGGCTTGGTGGTCTATTCAAGATCGGCAAAGTGGCCCTTTCGGGAGATCACCAAGCCGGGAGTGCCGGAAGGCGACCGCTTGGCGGTGCGTGCGGCCCTGGCCCTCTGCGCCTACATTGCCGCGCAGATCGTGGCTCTGATCTTCGTCGTCATGGAGCTGCACATAGCCGCGAACATCGCAATGATGGCCTCCTGGTTCGGCATGGTTGTGGGAATCCTCGCCTTCCGAACTCCCAACCACGAAGCAGATCCCTGGACCAAGATCATGGGGCGCAAAAAGCCTCTCAGCCATCTGATCCCCTTGGGAGCGACCGGATTTCTGGCGAATATTCCCATCCTCGCTGGGGCGATTCTCATCACGGTCGCCCTCTCCAAGCTGTTCCCTTCGCCGACGCACCCCATCAGCGAAGACTTGGCGAATGGAACCCCAATGGTGCTCTTGTCGAGCTTCCTGCTCGCCTGCATCGCCGCACCGATCGTGGAGGAAACCGTCTTTAGGGGCATTCTTCTCCGCGCATTTCTCTCCATCTTCAAGAGCCCGTGGGCGGCGATTCTGCTGCAGGCGTTCATCTTCGCCGCTATTCACCCCCAAGGGCCTGCGGGCATCCCCCCGCTCATGGCCGTGGGCGCGATGTGCGGGTGGGTGACGTATCGGAGCGGTTCGTTGATCCCTGCCATGATCCTCCATTTCGTTCATAACACGGCGACGCTGCTTTTTGCAATCAGCATGATGTGATGCGCTTCTATCTCGACCACGCCGCAACCACACCGCTTCTGCCCGAAGCGTTCGAGGCGATGCGCCCGTGGCTGGAGAAGAAGCATGGCAACCCTTCGAGCCTCCATGCCGAGGGTTTGACTGCGAAGACAGGCATTGATGAAGCGCGGGAGACGCTGAGCCAGATCGCGGGATGCCTCTTCGCCGAGTTCCTGTTCACTTCTGGCGGCACTGAGGCCGCGAACTGGGCGCTCGTCGGGGCGGCTTTGGGTGCGCCCGCTGATCGTCGAAGAATCCTGATCTCCGAAGCCGAGCATCACTGCGTCATTCACGCACGAGCCCTGCTCGAACGGCTTGGATTTGCAGTCGAGTTCCTGCCCGTTGATCCAGAGGCGCGAATCGACCTTGATGCGCTGGAAGACGCCCTGGGTGACGATGTTCTCCTCGTGGCGGCGATGCACGCCAACAATGAGCTGGGCACATACAACGACATTGCGGCGATCTCCGAAATGGCGCGGCGGCATGGCTCTCTCCTCTTTGTCGATGCCGTGCAGACCTTCCCCCATATCTCGGGAGTCGAAGCCGATCTCGTCGCCGTTTCGGCCCACAAGCTCAACGGACCGAAGGGAGTCGGTGGATTGATCGTGAAGGCGGGCACCTCCCTTGACCCACTGATCGCCGGAGGGGGGCAGGAACGGGAGATGCGGGGTGGAACTGAAAATGTCGCGGGCATCGCCGGATTTGCCGCCGCGGCACGCATTCACGCCGCCCACCCAAGCTGGCTTGACAAGAAGCAGTCGGCACGAGATGCTTTTCTTGAGGCTCTGGAGGGTTCGGGATTGATAGAGACGGTCGAGCGGGAGACCGAAAGACTGCCTGGCCACGCTCACTTTCGACTGCCCGGGGTCAGCGCGGACTCCATCTTGATCCGACTGGACCGACTCGGGGTGGGGGCCAGCAGCGGCGCGGCCTGCAGCAGCGGCAGTTTGGAGCCGAGCCACGTTCTGATGGCCTGCGGCTATTCGGAATTGGAGGCAGGCGAAGGACTGCGATTTACATTTGGATGGGACATGAGCCCGGAAGATGCGCGAAAGGCGGCAGCCCTGGTGCGCGAGGCGATCGACGCAGTTCAATCGGCAAGGAAGTAGAGGCCGAAGCGGACGTTCAGGGTTTCCAATCTGCGAGAGATTGTAGTGAGAGAAGAACTTCATGCTTTCCGCATTCAGCCAGCCTCAGAGCCGCCCCGGCGTAATTCCTTACTCACAAGAGAATCTTTCAGTTCCAGAAATTTGAGCAAATCAGCGCTTGATATTCGTATAGTATATATATGTCTACTCAAATGCAGTTGTTCTCTCTCGGCTCTGCACCAAAACCACCCGATCAGAGGGGGCGGACACAGTTTACGGAGAGACAGGCCAAGACGATTCTCGCCAAAGGCGCGGGGATGCTCTCCAGCTATGACTTCACGCTCAACCCCTACACGGGCTGCCAGTTCAGCTGCTCCTACTGCTACGCGGCGTTCTTCCAGGCTGATGAACAGAAGCGCGATTCCTGGGGGAGATGGGTGGACGTCAAAATCAACGCTCTTGACCTGCTGAAGAGGCATCGGGGAGCGGCCGGAAAACGCATCTTTGTCGGGTCGGTGACCGACCCCTATCAACCAGTTGAGAGGGAGCTGCGTCTGACCCGGAGTCTTCTGCAGCATTTGGCGACGCTCAACCCCCAGCCCCGGATTCATATCCAGACCCGTTCCCCGATCATCTGCGACGACATCTCGGTGCTGCGGAAGTTTTCCCATCTCACAGTAGGGATGAGCATCACGACAGATGATGAACTGGTCAGGAAGGCTTTCGAGCCCGCCTGCGCCTCAATCCCCCAACGGGTGGAGGCTGCGGCAAGACTGGTTCAGGCGGGAATTTCCCTTGCCGTCTGCATCTCGCCCATGCTTCCCATCAGCGACCCCGCGCGATTTGCCCGTCAACTGCGGGATATTGGGGCGGATCGGTACTGGACCGGATACTTTCATGAGGGACAGAGAGACTTTGCCAGCGGAACGCGACCAGGTGCTTTCGCGCTTGCCAAGGCGCATGGCTGGAACTTTGATGAATTCCAAAGAACCGCCGTTCTCATGAGCGAAATTCTGCCCGACCTACGCGGAGTCAAACGATGATGTTCAGAATTCGTGAATGCTCTGCTGCACGGTGAACATCGGGCGGCGAAGCTGGCGATATTCGAGCCTGCGGGCGTGGGAATCAGTCCAAAGCGTCGTCGTTCCCCCACGATGAAGGAAGTTGAAGTGCTCCTGCAAATGCACGTCGTCGGGCGGAGAATTCAGCCAGTCGTGGCCCTGTAGAAAGTTGCAGACAGGCGCAAACGACTCGTGCTCCCAGATGGCGAGCGTTCCCGCAGGATTTTCGATCTCTGTGTCGCTCGCCCCCTCGCATTCGATGAATCCCAATGAGTGCATCCGGCATCCTTTGGAACCCGGCCCATACTCCGCTCCCTGCGCCTGTGGGTTGGTTGTGTAATAGGGTGACGGGACGTTGGGATAGAACCAGTTGTAAGCGAGCGCAGTCTGGGTGGCGTGATCGGTCATCGGACATTTGATGATCTGATGGCTCTTGAGATAGGGGTCGATCGCGCCGGGACGAATGGGATTGGTGGCAGGCTGCATGACATTGCCGTACCAGGAATTATTGAGCGGTCCGCTGTTGTCGTAGCCGATCCAGGGCTGCTGCGGGGAAAGGCCGGGACCAGCCGAGGCCGCATTCGATACCGGGGGCCAGACGTCATCCGCGTCCGTTCGATAGATCGCGATGGCAAGGCCGATCTGCTTCATATTGCTGATGCAGACCGCCTGCTTGGCCGCCGCCTTCGCCTGGGAAAAGACAGGAAAGAGGGTCGCCGCCAGAATCGCGATGATGGCGATGACTACAAGAAGCTCAATGAGGGTGAAGGCGCGCCTGTTCATGCGAGCACCTGAGAGAAGGTACTCATTTGGACGCGCCAAGGTTTCTCAATCGTTTCCTACTGCGGAGCGACGTCCTCGTAGTCAGCCGATCCACCGCTGACTTTTCCACCCTTGATCCGCTCGGCGATCGAGGCGCCGTCGAGTCGGTGGTGTTTGAGGACTTCGAGGGGAGTTCCGCACTCGGGGTATTCGTCGAGGCCGAAGATTTCGAGCGTTCGGCCTTGGATCAGGCCGGACTGGGCGAGGTGAGCCGCCAGCTTGTCGCCCAGTCCCCCCGCAGTCGAATGATCTTCCAGAACGATGATCCGCTTGTGGTTCTTGACCGTCTCCTCAATCCATGCCGAGTCGAAGCGGTTGAGCCAGGGCATGTTGACGACCTGGAGCCCAAATCCTTCGGCCTGGAGCAGCTCGGCTGCCGTCAGAGCCTCGTTGAGGAGAACCGGACCGTAGCCGATCAGCAGCGCGTCGCCCCCTTCCTTCATCGTCCATCCCCGCCCGGGGGTCAGCTTATAATCCTTCGGAGCTTCGATGACGCGAGGCGAAGGGCCGATCACGAGCCGGAGAGCCAGCACACCTTCCCCTTCCTCCACGCACCAACGGACCGCCTGGCGGCACTCCTCCGGGTTGACAGGCTGGAGGATCGTCGCGTTCGGATAAGCCGAGAAGAGCGCAATGTCGCGGATGCTTTGATGCGATTTGCCTGGCCCAGCCGGGATCATTCCGGCAAAGTGAAGGGCATAGATGATCTTGGTGCCCTCGCAGGAGTTGGTGTAGATC
>JAEYWW010000207.1 GCA_023428805.1 Armatimonadota bacterium
CCTGCGAGGCTCGCATCCCTCCCAAGCCCGGAGCTTCGCGCCATGCCGCGCCGAGATGACGGCGCGGCGAGTGCAATCCATGGTGGTGCACCTCTCCAGAGGTGCAGGACGCGGCACGCCGCGCAGACCAAAGCGATGCTGTCGTCTGTGATGACCCCCCCAATGCTGCAGTCTAAAGTGGATCAATCGCCAAAACGACTGCGATCTTCTCGATCTCCTTCAGCTTCGCCGCATCGACCCGTCCAAACAACACGTTCAACTTGCCATCATCATCATCCAGCTTGAATCCGAGCTTCTTCAACTCCTCCTTGAGCTGCGGAGTGATCGCCGAAACTCGAATCTGGACCTCGACCTCGCCCTTCACGGCAGCCAACTTCGTTGAAATCTTGGTCACCGGACTGACTCCGTAACCCTCGGTGCTCCTTCGCTTTTCGATGCCGCTGGCCGCTCTGCCGCCCGCTCCTCCGAAACCGCCTGATGCGGGGTAGCCGAACAGAACCCGATCAGCCATTTCGGGAGCAACGCCATCGGGCAAATCCACCGGCACCGCAACTGTCCTCTGCTTGCCGCCGATATTCACGATTTTCTTCTCGACCGCGACGAACGACGTATATTGCGTCATGATGCTGTGCTTCAACGCAAGCGCGATGATCTGATCTTTGAGCGAACTCTCCGTTCGCCGTTCCGTTGCGTTTGCCGCTGGTGATTGCAAGGCCATCCAATCCTCACGCATCAGATCGTCCACCTTCCGCCTCGCCCAGAGCGAAGTGAGTGACGGCGCATCCGGCTTTGCGCTCAGGTCAACCTCAATGGTCCGCGCCCACGGTGCGCCGCCCAATCGACCGCTCAATTCCAGCTTGACCCGCCCCGGTCGAGAGTAGCGTCCCATCACAACAATCGGGCGCGTGGAGAACACATCCGGCACATTCTCCGGAGTCAAATCCGTGACGCGAACGCCGCTGGCTTTCAATTCGATGTCCGTCAGCATCGGACTCCGCGTCCGATCAATGAATCGCTGTGCGGCCAGATCGGCCCCTTCTGCCAGCATGACAATCTCCGAATCCCCACGCCCCTCGACCGACATCGCGTCAATCAGGAACCGGTTGACTCCATTTCCAATTCCGAAAGTGAACAGCCGCCCATGATCGCGGAATTTCTGCACCAGGCTCAGAACTTCGAAATCATTCCCGACAAACCCGTCGGTGTTGAACACCACCAAACGAAGCCTCCCCGCAGCCGGCTTTGAACTCAAAGCCGCCTCGATTGCGGGTGCGAACATGGTGCCGCCATTGGCCTGCAGACCGCGCACAAAATTGTTCGCTTCCTCCATCGTTTCCGCGCTTGCCCGCTTCGGCTCCGGCCAGAGCAACACTGGTTTGTTGGCGAAGGAGATGACATTGAACGTGTCGTCAGGATGCAGAGCAGGGAGCAGCTTCAGAGTCAATTCCTTCGATTTCTCCAAAGGAAAACCTGACTGGCTGCCGCTCTGATCCATCACAAAGATGACCTCCTTCGGTTGGATCATGTCCACCTGCTCGCGCTTCGGCGGACGAAGGATCACGCAGAAAGTGCCCTCGCCCTTGTCATAGTGCGAAAGCACAGACTCCTGAACGCCATCACCGGTCGTCTGCCAGCGAAGAACAAAATCCCGGTTCGGAATCTCATCCTTGCGGCTGAGATTCACCTCCATCCCGCTCTCGCCGATCTTCTTGGTGCCAACCGCGTGAAGCACACTGTTCACCGATTGGATTGGCGCACCCGCCGCGAGCTTGACCCGAAGGCTGATGTTGTTGCCCGACCGCACCGAGGGCGGCAGCACCGGGGGCGTCACTTTGTCACGATCAGGTGTGGTCTCGGGTATGAAGCGCGGTCCGACCACCATCGGGAAGCTGAATTCAAACTGCCCATCTTCGTACTTGACCAGATGCGTGTAGCTGATCTCGACATCCACTTTTGCACCGGGCATGATATTGGCGACCGATTGGGTGAAGATGTTCGGACGCTCCTGGTCAAGCAGGCTGGCCGTCATTCCCTGCCGTTTCGCATTCTCATAGATCGCACGAGCCTCTTCCTTCCGTTTGATCTCGCCTTCGATCACCCGGTCGCCGATCTGCATCCGCATCCGATCCACTGCACCATCGGCAGGCAGCGGGAAGGTATAGACCGCCTCAATAGGCTCCTTAGTATCGTTGACAAACGACTGGCGCATGGTCACGCGCACACCCATTCCGCTGATCTCCGCGTCCACGTTGGTCGCCTTGAGCGGCAGAGTCAGCGCCATCTTTCCGTCGGGCAGGATCGGCCGCAGGCATCCACCTTCGACAATGGATTGCTGTCCGAGAACTTGCGTCATGAAAATATACGCGGCGAACATCATCTTCTCCATGAGTTCAGACTTCCCGCGTAGACGTTCATTACGGCGACTTTCCCACGCGCAGCATTCGCCCCGCCTGTAAAATGGCTCCCATGCCTGTCGTTGGAGTGATCGCGATTCAGGGAGATTTCGAGAAGCACGCCGAGTCTCTTCACGCGATTCCAGATGTCCAGGTCGATGTCCGATTCGTGCGAACCCCCGAAGAACTGGCGTCCTGCGACCGGGCCATCATTCCTGGTGGCGAAAGCACAACCGTCGGACTGCTCATGGACCGTTTTGGACTTGGTGAGGCTCTCAAGGAATTCGCTTCCCAAGGAAAGCCCGTCTGGGGAACCTGCATGGGCATGATCTTGATGGCCCGTGAAGTCGAGGATCGCGCACAATACAGCCTCAACCTCCTCGATATCAAAGTCCGGCGCAACGCATTCGGCGCACAGGTTCACAGCTTTGAGGACAAGGTCGAAATGATCGGCCTGAAAGAACCTGTGATGGGGGTTTTCATTCGAGCCCCCATCGTCGTTGAAATGGGATCAGACGTTCACGTTCTTGCGCGATACGATGACCAGGTCGTGGCTGTGCGGCACGGAAATCGCATCGGCACCAGCTTCCACCCGGAATTGACGTCGGACACGCGTCTTCACGAGTGGTTTCTGAGTCTCTAAAAAAGGAGCCCCGCTCTGAGGGCAGTGAGACGGGGCTTTGTTCGGGGAGGCAGATTATCTCTGCTCATTTGTTTCGACCACACGCCGATTTTCTTTGTTCCAGGTAAGTGTTCTGTGCAGGACCACGTGGATATCTTCTCCCACCGAATCCGTCGACTTGAACCACCAGCCCCGCTGTGAGAGATCCTCCATCGCAGTCCCTCCGGCCCAGGAGCGTCCCTCCCCAAAGAGCTTCGGAGCGATGAAGAGATGGATTTCCTCCGCAAGTTCCGCCTCAAGAAAGCCGCGAATTGTCCTGCCACCACCCTCCACCAGAACGCCAATCTCTCCCCGCTGGAATAAATCGCCCAGCAGCGAAGGCAATTCAAATCTGCCCTCCGTCAGAGGAGCATTGACCGAATCCAGCCTCGGCTGATCTGATCCAACATACCAAAGTGCGCCGGGAGCGCCAAACACCTGCTCCCTGCCCGATAGCCGCCCTCTCGGATCGAGCACTACACGCCTCGGCTGATTGACCACGCCATCAATTCGCGCCGTCAAGGCGGGGTTGTCTCTCTCGACTGTTTCCCGCCCCACGAGCACACAGCCCGCTTCCGCGCGAAGTCGATGCCCTGCCGCACGAGCCTCCTCTCCGGTGATCCATTTGCTGCCGCCATCGGGGCGCGCGATGAAGCCGTCCAAAGTGACCGCCGCCTTGATGATCACGTAGGGTCGGTGGCACTTTTGCGCGAAAAGAAAGAGTCGGTTGACCTCCGCCGCTTCATCGGTCATCAACCCAACTTCGACCTCGACACCAGCCTGCCGGAGAGCAGCCGAACCACCCGAAGCCTTTGGGTTGGGGTCAGGGCAGGCGATCACGACGCGCTCGACCCCGGCTTCAATCAGGGCTTTGCTGCAGGGGGGAGTGCGGCCGTAATGGTTGCAGGGCTCCAGGGTGACATAAGCGGTCGCCCCCTTCGCCGACTCTCCCGTTTGCTTGAGGGCAGCGGCCTCCGCATGATCTCCCCCCGCAAATTCATGCCATCCCTCTCCAACAATATGGCTGCCCCGGGCGATGACACAGCCCACATGAGGGTTGGGGGCCGGAAAGCCGCGCTGAGAGAGTTCGATGGCCCTCCCCATCATCTGGCTATCGAGTTCGGCGTTCATGGTCGCGGAGCGTCCCCTCGATCAGTTCGCGCATATTGTCCTTCTCCCGATCCGCAAACTCGCGCCGAGTCTGCCGAATCCAAAACACGCATCCTCCAGCCGCCATCAGCCAGGGCAGACAGGTCAATCCGAAATAGATGCTGAGCCGCACACCGTAGTTGGCAAGTTCCTTGCGGGGGGCGTCCTTCGATGGCCTTTTCCCAACAATCCAGGGCCATGACAACATCATCGCGAACCCAGTCACGATGGAGGCGATGACGAGGATCTTCAAGCGACGCATGACTGCTTCAGACGCTGGATGCCTTCGGCGATCGAGGTCTCCCGCACAAGATAGCTTCCCGCCACAAAGTCAGTCGCGCCCGCATCCCAAATCTCCCGGATTGTATGCGGATCAACGCCGCCATCCACCTGGATCGCAAGCTCAGGAGCAACCAGCCGCAATTCTCTGACCTTCTCGATACAGGATGCAACCAGCTTCTGCCCTCCCCAGCCGGGATTGACCGTCATGACAAGCGCGAGATCAAGCACATCCAGCAGAGGATAAAGCGCGGAAACTTCCGTCCCGGGGTTGATGGCTGCGCCCGCCAAGATGCCCCTCTCTCTTAGCTCCTGACACAACCGATGCGGATGCGCCGTGGCCTCAACATGGAAGGTGATGCGTCGGCATCCTGCTTTGGCGAATGCTTCAAAGTGCTTTTCCGGCGACAACGTCATCAGATGCGCTTCAGTCGGGACGTCGCCAATTTTTCCCAGAGCGGCCGCCAACTCCGCCCCGAAAGTGATCGGAGGAACAAACTGTCCATCCATCACATCCAGATGAATCCAGTCTGCTCCACCTTCCATCATTTCCCGCACGGGAGCCGCAAAGTCTGCCGGATTGCACGAAAGAATAGAAGGACAGATCGCTGGCGTCAAAATCAGCCTTCTCCCTGGTCCTTGCGCAGTCCGTTCTCGCTGTCCCAAGTTTGGAACGGCTCCCAGATTTCGTCATCCTCGTTCCGCTTCAGCGAGGCGCGGAATGTCGCCCGTGAACCCTGCCCTTCACACGGAACCATGAAGACCTCGCCGGTATTGTGCTTCGCCTCATGAACGGTTGTCGTGCCGATCGCATCGGTCATTTCAACCTTGATCCAGACTGAAGAAGGCTCCTCTGATTCGGGAATTCTCACCGTAATGGAGTAGGTGTAAACATCTCGACGATTCTCTTCATTCTGCGAATTGATCGTCAAAGTCACCATGGAATTCCGCTCCACTTTCTGCTTTGCGGAAGGCTTCTGTGCGATGACGGTTCCGATGGGCTTGTTCCGATCACGACCAGTCTCGGTCTGATACTTGACGTTCAAAGTCTTCAGCATCCCCACCGCCTCTTCCAGGGTGCGGCCCGTGAGGTCGGGGAGTTCAACATACCGGCTGCCGGAACTGACAGTAGCATCGACAAAGGAATTTTCCTTCGCCTTGCGGTTTGCGGCTGGATTGGTGCGGAGAATCGTTCCTGCCGGCTCATCACTGACCTCCTCGCTCCGCTGCCGCAGCTTGAGCCCCAAATCTGAAATCTGGTCGGCAGCCTCGGTGAAGCTCATGCCCACCACATTCGGCACCTCGACCTCCTTGGAGGTGTTGATATTCCAGTACATCCAAAAGCCGATGACCGTCGCCGCCAGAAATGTCGAAAGATAGCCGATCAGGGACAGCCAAAGCGGTAGGCCGTCCGAATCACGTTCTCGCTTGGATTTCACTCTCTTCGCCTTCCCTGCAGATTCTGCCTCGGGCTTCTCCGCCACCGGAGCAACGGATGGAACCGCCTCACCCGCACTGTCTGTCAGCGGCCACTTGACGGATTTGCCGAATCGAAGCGCATCCTGCAGAAGACGCAGGTCGCGCAGAAGTTCCGTGGCATTCGCATACCGTTCATCGGGCCTCTTCGACAGGCACTTGCGGATGATCTCATCCAAGGCGGGAGGCACCGAGGCCAGGCTCCTCTTGAGGGAGGGATAGGGAGCGGAGATATGCTGCTCGGCATAGCTCTGGGGGCTGTCGCCGCCATAGGGGTATCTCCCGGTCAAAAGACGATAGAGGAGAACGCCGACTGCGTAGATGTCCGACGTCTTGCTCGGCATTGAGCCTGCGGTGATTTCTGGCGCAAGATAAGGCGCCATGTTGACAACCATCTGACGCGCGGCGGCATCGCTGTGCCGAAAGGCTTGCCAGAAGCCCGCCTGCATCAGCTTGACGCCCTCGCCCTGCTTGCTGAAAACAGTCCGCGCGCTGATGTCGCCGTGAATCAACCCCGCATTGTGGCAGGCTTCCAACGCCTCGACGACCGCAATGGCAAGACTGATCGCAACCGGAACGGAGAATGAACTGAGCCGCTTGAGGCGGTCTTCAAGGACCGTTCCCTCCTCAAACTCACTGGCGATGAACCAGATTCCGTCATCCTCACGGATTTCATAGGCTCTTTCCAGCCCTGGATGCTGGAAGGTGGCGTGCTGTTGGACGACCTCTTCCAGGTCCTGAATGAACGAGGATTCTCGGGCCGCCTGAGGTCGAACAAGCCTGATCTTTGTGGGGCGGTTGCGGCCGCGATCAATGGCGCGGTAAACATCGAAGACTCCTTCGGAACCCAACTCCTGGACCAGTTCGTACTTGTCCCCGACGATTCTTCCGATCAAGCGCTTTCCTCCTTGACACGAAGCGATGCAAGTCCGATGATGGCCGCGAACAAGGCCAAAGCAAGCCATTTGATCGCGGGAACATCGACCGCGTTTTTGTAATCAATGGGATTGCCCAGGAAGTACGCGTACTGACTCGCGAAATACCCCCCGCCCAGAAGGGCGATCAATGCGATGGCCACAGTTGTCCTGACCAGATTCATTGTCGTGCCAAAACCTGCCGGATCAGAGGCTCCGGCACATCATCCACGAGTTTACACGTTCCCAGTGATGGCAGCAGGCTCATGGCGATCCGCCCCTGGCTTGATTTCTTGTCGCGGCGCATGGCGGGAATCAAATCATCCGGCGACAATTGAGCAGGAAGGGTCGTCGGCAAGCCCTGAAGTTTCAGCCCTGCGCGAACCGCTTCCGTCGTTCCACGTTGGGTGAAGCCCATCAGCTCCCCTATCTCCGATTCGACAACCATGCCGATCGAGATCGCCTCGCCGTGGTTCAATTGCTGATATTGCAGGGCCCATTCAATGGCATGACCGACCGTGTGGCCGAAATTGAGGGTCGCGCGAAGGCCGCTCCGCTCAAACTCATCTGCTTCAACGACTTGACGTTTGAGATCAATGCACCGCCAGATAGTTTGCTCAAGGTGAGGGCAATCTCGAGAAATAGGCTCTTCCAGCAGCCTCTCCCAGAGCTTCAAATCCATGATTGCCCCGTACTTCCAAACCTCGGCGCTGCCGCAGAGCCATTCCCGCTCGGGCAGGGTCTCAAGAAGATCGATGCAGATCAGGACCTGCTCTGCGGGCCAGAATGCTCCCGCCAGATTCTTCCCATTTTTAAGATCGACGCCGGTCTTCCCCCCCACAGACGAATCAACCATCGCCAGCAGGCTCGTTGGAATCTGAATCAGCGAAATGCCGCGCATGTAGCTCGCGGCGGCGAATCCTGCCAAGTCGCCGATGACTCCGCCTCCCAGCGCGATGAGCTTGCTTCCGCGTGTGGCTTCCTCAGAAGCAAGCCACTCAAGAATCTCTCCAACCTGTCGCCAGGTCTTGCTCTGCTCGCCTGGATCAACAAGAAACCGTTTTGACGCAGACTCGGGCAGGCAGGTCGTCAGATTGCGGTCTGCGACCCAATATTCGTCCTCTCGATTTTGCGGAAGATGCTCCGGCAGCACCTTCTTGATGACTGATGTCGCCTGCGTGAGACGAACAATCAGTTCCAAGGAATGACCTCGCATATCTTCAAAATCGCTTCGCTGAAATCGTCCTTGTCGATCTTCACCGACACGTCGGCCTTCCGATAGAGTTCAATCCGGTTCCGCCGGATTTCCTCAACTTTGGCTTCCCAATCCGGCACTTCCAGCAAGGGGCGTCTCTTCTTCGCGGTGGCGAGTCTCTGGGTGAGAACCTCAACGGAGACATCAAGAAAAACAGTGGTGCCCAATCGCCGGAGTTGAACCCAATTCTCGTCTTTAAGGACAATTCCTCCCCCCGTGGCCAAAATGGCCTGATCCGGTTCGAGTGATTCCAGAACTTTTGTTTCGTGCATCCGAAACGCCGTCTCGCCGTAGATTTGAAAGAGCTGGTGGATCGGTCGCCCAAGCCGGTTCTGGAGGATCTGATCGGTATCCATGAAGGGCACATCAAGAGCCTCCGCCAGCATGCGGCCAACGGTGGTTTTTCCAGAGCCCATCATCCCAACCAGGATCAGAAATCGATTCATAAGAATAAGCGGGCGGCGGC
>JAEYWW010000066.1 GCA_023428805.1 Armatimonadota bacterium
CTCCTGCTTCCCCTGCGCCTGCCAGACGATCTGGTTGTTTTTGACCAGGAAGAATGCTGGCACATTCTCGACCTTCCATTCCTTCCACCCCTTTCCTTCCGCATCCAAAAGAACGGGGTTGGGAAAAGGCTTGGCCTTCAGATGCTTCGCCACGTCGGCCGGAGTCTCGTCGATGGAGATGCTGAGCATGTCGAACTTTTCGCTCTTGTGCTCGGCATAAAGCTCCTTGATCATCGGCTCCATCTCCTTGCAGGAGGCACACCAGGTCGCCCAAAACTCGATGAGAACCAGCTTCCCTTCCTTCTTGAGCTTGTCATTGGTCCATTTCTGGCCCTTGGTGTCCTTCAGTTCGAGTTTCGGCATCGGACGAGGCAGGGCTGGCTGCTTCTGCTCGGGAGATGCGAGAATCGCTGCGGCAATGAAGAGCGTGACCATCTTTCAGAATCCAAATGCGACGCTGAAGCCGATATATCGGCTCCGCGCCAAGATCAGGCTGACCGCCGCCTTGTCGAACATCTTGGTGGCCAGAAGGTGGGTGTAGTCCCCGTCGTTGATCGCCTGCAGCGTCCAGCTTGGGGCAAAGTTCCAGTTCACCCCGAATGGGAACACGGTTCGACCGTCGAAGGTGTTCGTCTTCACGCTGACAAACGGAGTGAAGGGCGATCCCTCGAAGCTCTTGGCGAAGGTCAGGAAGAATGCCTGTCCGCGAGGTGTTGACAGACGATCAGAAGCCGCGCCAAACACAACGCTCGGGGTGTTCGTGGTCTCGGGAGTCACAAACCAGGTGAAGCGGGGCATGACCAGCGCATCGCCATCGCTCTTTCGCAGATAGCCGAAAGGGTCGTCGCCAAACTCGGGAACGTGGCCGGTCTGGCTGTCCGAGCCCGAGCGTTCGAGGCCGATGGAGAAATTGGAGGTCAGAGCGTAGTCCAAGGTGAGGCGGTGCCGCGCCGCGACATCATCCATCGCGATGAAGCGATAGTTCACCGTCCAGCCGCCGATCTTGCCGTTCGTCATCAGCCGCGCCTCCCCCGCGCATCCCGCGCAGGTCGGCATCATGGCCTTGGTTCCGCCCGACTTGATCGCCTTGCCATCAACGCTGGTGACGGCATCCTTGTGCTTCTCGGCCCAATGATCAGGGTTGGAGGCAAAGCTCACATCGCATCCTCCGCAGCAGAAGTACCACCGGACGCCCTTGTGGTCCATGTAGCCTTCGGCTTGCGCGGGACTCTCCATTTTCGAGCCCATCACGGGGCAGGTCAGAGAATGCCTGCTCGGCGATGCGGCATAGAGTTCGGGCGATGACTCGAACTCCGCGCGGTTCTCCTGGGATTGGAAGAGCCAGCGGACTCCGTTGTAATCGAACGTCGCCTTGGCGTCTTCTTCGGTCACACGCTTGTGAGAGATCGGATCGAACAACGAAACGCCGACGACGGCCTGCTTCTCCTCCGCCTGCTTGAAAAATTCCTCCGGCTTCGCCTCGAATTCCTCCTGACACCCCCCGCAGCAGTAGCGGACGAGAATGCCTTTATAGATCGTCGAGCCCGCATCCTTGTGGATGGCTCCGCCCATGACGGGACAGGTGACTTTGGATTCAGTCTGCGCCAACGCACCGGCGCAAGCAACCAGAGTCAGCGCGATTGTCAAAGATTTCAGATTCATATTGCTCTTGTTAGGGTTGTAGTGACAAGAGCCGATTGAGCTGGCGCAGATCGTCGGCGGCCCGATCTGTCCGAATCAAGCTGGAGGAGCGCGGGAGTCGCCTGGCTGAGGTGGAGGCCCGTTGGGCGGATGCTGACGAAGCCATGTGAACCTCTTTGAAGGAGCACACTCCCGGGTTATGGCAACGGCCAAATGGGGCGGGCGGATGATTGGAAAATCGATCAGAGAGATGCCGCCGGGAGCCAGCGTCGCGTCCGGCGCATGGTCGTTCTGCTTCGGTTTGAAGCATCGGCAGTCATCTTCTGTCTTCTGCTGATGACCATCGGGCTTTTCTTTGCCCTCCTTGTCACAGCAAGTCTCGGGTTCGGGCTTCTGCGATGCGCAGCAGGTGCAGGTCTTGGGATCGTGCGCGCACAGAGCAGAGGCTGCCGCCGCAAACTGCGTCAGCAGGATCATCGCAGCCGCGCCGCAAAGCGCCAGTTTCCTGATGATGCTCCTCAAAGCCCCTCGTAGATATTGAACGCAAAGATACCCCGGGGGGTTCCCTTTGCTGTCTGAAATCCTAAAGAGAGAATCCCATTTGAGTCAAAATGAGTCCTTCCATGCCCTCCATCGCCGACATCATCCGAGAAGCCGAATCTCTCATTGCTCAAGCGGAATCAACTGCTGTGCTTCGAGAGCTGGAGATTCGCTTTTTGGGCAAAAGCGGCGAGTTGACCGGACTGATGCGCGGCATCGGGCAGCTTCCGGCGGAAGAGCGTCCCGTCTTCGGACAAAAAGTCAACGAAGCCAAAGCCGCCCTGCAGACCGTCTTGGATGAGCGGACAGCCGCATTGAAGAAAGGCGAGCGCGCCGCCCAATTTGAATCTGAGCGGATCGATGTCAGCCTCCCGGGCCATCCTCCCCGTGCGGGGCGTGAGCATATTCTGCAGATCACGACCAACAAGATCAAGGCCGTGCTCGGTGGAATGGGGTTCCAGTACTTCACCGGCCCTGAGCTTGAGGACTTCAAATACAATTTCGACGCCCTCAACTATCCGCCCGACCACCCCGCGATGGATGAACAGGACACGTTCTACATCACCGACGACCTGCTGCTCCGCACCCAATGCACGGCGATCCAGGGGCGGGTTTTCGAGACGACGGCGCCTCCGCTCCGCCGCTTCACGGTGGGCCGCACCTTCCGCAACGAAGCCGTTGACCGCACTCACGGACACACATTCCACCAGGTGGACTGCTTCATGATCGACGAAGGCGTTTCGATGGCGCACCTCAAAGGCACTCTTGGTTTGTTCGCCCGGGCGATGTTTGGCGATGAGGTCAAGGTTCGCTTCCGTCCCGACTTCTTCCCCTTCGTGGAACCGGGTGTGGACTACGCCATCTCCTCTCCAAAATTGTTCAATGGTCGCTGGATCGAACTCGGCGGTGCAGGCATGATCCATCCGAACATTCTTGAGCGGTATGGAATCGACACGGAGCGCTACTCCGGGTTCGCGTTCGGCCTCGGTGTCGAACGCATCCCGATGCTCGCCTATGGTGTGGACGATCTGCGCCACTTCCTGGAAAGCGATCTCCGCTTCCTGGCGCAGTTTTCCTGACAACGCACATGCCGGCTAAAGCCCGCACCGCAAAGCTGGTGCTGAAATCCGGAGACGAGCCTCCTCAAAATGATGTCCTCCATCTTTGGCGTGCGGCGAGGCATCGCCGCTTTCCCTTGCGGCGGAGCCGCTCTCGCAGCTATGGATCAAGAGCGGGAAGCCGCCTCCGGCGGAAGTGAAAGCGGTCATGTCTGCCCGCACTCCATAGAGCGCGAGATCATTCATGTCGCGCTTTGGCATGGGCGGCGCGCCGCCCTTTTGAACCTCTGCGAACTGAAGTGCGGGAATCCGAGAGCCCCGCAGAAGCGGAGCGGTCCGGGCAGAACGGAGCGCTCGACTTCAGTTGGGCTCTCGGTCGTGCGCACTTTAGTGCGCGGAAGGTTGGAGGTTCGCACTGAAGTGCGGGAATCCGAGAGCCCCGCTGAAGCGGAGCGGTCCTTTCCAGAACTTGGGAGGGAGACGAGCCTCGCGGGAGCTCGGCCCTCCATCGCAACTTTTCTTGGAGGGCCGAACTCCTGTGAGGCTGGGGCGCTCCCAATCCTCCTCAAAGCGTTCTCCATCGCGCAGGAGCACCAAGGTGCTCACTCCAGAGCTCGACCCAGGTCGAGCACTCCGAAGGTGCAGCACCAAGCTGACCGCCCGCAGCGGGGCGATTCGGCTCAATCTTTTCGATGCGCAGAATTAAGAAACTGCATTTGATTACGACTTGGTTTTTCTGCCTTCGATCCACTCGTAAAGAGCCGGGAGCAGAAGCAGAGTCAGAATGGTCGAAGTCACCAGGCCGCCGATGACGACGGTCGCAAGCGGCCTCTGAACCTCCGCGCCGGGGCCGTGGGCGAGGGCCATGGGGAGGAAGCCGAAGCTGGCGACTGCCGCGGTCATCAGAACCGGGCGAAGCCGCGTCGCCGCCCCTTGTACCACCGCCTCGCGCACAGACATTCCTTCGGCCCGCAATTGGTTGATCGAAGTCACCATGACGACTCCGTTCAACACCGCGACACCTGCCAGCGCAATAAACCCGATTCCCGCCGAGATGGAGAAGGGAATCCCCCGCAGAAGCAGAATCAAAATCCCTCCCGTGATCGCAAAGGGAATGCCCGTGAAGACCAGCAATGCCTGACGGATGGACCCGAACGTCATGAAGAGCAGCCCGAACACCGCGAGGAATGTGATCGGCACGACAACCGCGAGAGTCGCGCGGCCGCTGACCAATTTCTCGTAGGTGCCTCCATACACCACGTAGTAGCCGGTCGGCAGCTTGATCTCGGCGTCGAGCTTCTTCTTGACTTCCTCCACAAACGAACCCAGATCGCGGCCGCGCACGTTGCTTTGGATGACCACGCGACGGGCTCCGTTCTCACGGCTGACCTGCGCGGGGCCGAGCACGCTGCGGATTTCCGCGAGCTCGGAGAGCGGGATTGCCGCGCCGTTTGAGGCTGGAATTGTGATGCGTCCAATCGCCGTCGCGTTCGACCGATACTCTTCGGGGAAGCGCACGGCTACGTTGAAGCGGCTGGAGCCATCCACAATCTGGGTCACAGCCTTGCCCGCGAGGGCGGCCTCAACCACCTCGTTCACATCCTCAACTTTGATCCCGTGGCGGGCGAGCGCAGCCCGGTTGATGACGATTTGAAGCTGGGGCAGCCCTTCGGTGACTTCCACCGAAACCTCCGCCGCTCCCGGTACCTTCTGCACGACCGCGCCGATCTTCTTTGCCTGCGAAGCAAGCTCCTCCAGATCGGGGCCGAAGAGCTTGATGCCGAGGTCGGAGCGGATGCCGACACCTTCGATCAGCTCCATCATGCGCAGTTCAATGGGCTGGCTGAAGTTGAATCCGATGCCGGGATAGGTGTTCAACACCTCCGACATCCGGGCGACCAACTGCTCCTTGCTGTGTGCCTTCTTCCATCCCGACTCGGGTTTGAGCGTGATGAGGTTGTCCGAGACGCTCACCGGCATGGGGTCGGTGGCGAGTTCGGAACGCCCGATGCGCGAGACGACCCGGTCAATCTCATCCGGGAATTCGCGCAGCAGAAGCTGCTCGATCTCGCCTGATTTCTTGATCGTCTCCTCCAGCGCGATGCTGGGGGGATGCACGATCTGAACGGCAAGCGAACCCTCGTCGAGCTTTGGAATAAACTCGTTGCCAAGTCTTCCGAAGAGCGTGAGACAAGCCACGACAAACACCGCCGCCCCCGCCGTCCAGAGCAACCGCGTCTTGAGAACGCCCTGTAGAGCCCGCTCATAGCGGGGGCGCAGCCATTCGAGAGCCGGGTTGTGCTTCTCCTTCTTGACCTTCAGGAAGAATCCGCAGAGGGCGGGGATCATCGTGAAGCTGAGGAGCATTGCGCCGGTCAGCGCAAGGATCACGGTCAATCCCATCGGGCGGAACATCTTGCCTTCGAGCCCGGAGAGCGTGAGGATCGGCAGGTAGCTGGCGATGATGATCATCTCTCCGAACTGCGTCGCCTTGCGCATCTCGATGGAGCCCGAAGTGATGACCTCAATTCGCTCTTCTTCGGTCAGATCACGCCCCAGCTTCTCGCGGACTTCGGAAAGCCGCCGAATGCAGTTCTCTACGATGATCACCGCGCCGTCCACGATCAGGCCGAAGTCGATCGCGCCCAGACTCAGCAGGTTCGCGGAGACATGGAATTGCTTCATTCCGATCACCGCAAAGAGCATCGCCACAGGGATCGCGCTGGAGACGATCAACCCCGCTCGGAACTGGAGCAGGAAGAGGAACAGAAGCAGGACAACGATCAACGCGCCTTCGCTCAGGTTCTTGAGGGCTGTGCTGAGGGTCTTTTTGATGAGCTCCGTCCGGTCGAGGAATCCGACCAGCTCGGTGCCTTCGGGAAGGGTCTTCTGTATCTGGGAAACCCGATCCTTGACCCGCTCCATGACGATGCGCCCGTTCTCGCCCATCAAGAGCATCGTGATCGCGACGACCTGTTCACCCTTTCCGTTTTCGGTGATCGCGCCCTGACGGACCATGCCGCCCTCGGTCACTTCGCCTATCTGAGCAATGGTGACGGGAACGCCTTCATGGACGCCGAGCACAACCTGCTGAATGTCTTGCGGTGTCTCCAATCGTCCGACCGTGCGGACAACCTTCTGCTCGCTGCCCTGGCGCAGATAGGCTCCACCGACATTCGAGTTGCTCTTGGCGAGGGCGTCCACCACGTCGCGGACTTCCATGCCGTAGGCACGGAGTTTGTCCGGATTCATCTGAACCTGGATTTGCTTGACCTCGCCGCCCCAGGTGTTGACTTCCGCCAAGCCCTTGACCTGGCGAAGCTGGGGAGCCACCACCCAGTCCATCATCGTGCGCTTTTCGCGCAGGGAGAGATCGTCGCTCTCGAGGACGATGTTGTAGATTTCGCCGAGGCCGGTGCTGACCGGCCCCATCTCAGCGCGGACTCCTTCAGGCAGATCCTCCTGAGCTTCGTTGATGCGCTCGCTCACCTGCTGTCGGGCGAAGTAGATGTCCGCGTTGTCTTCAAAAACAACCTGCACCTGGCAGAGTCCGAACTGGCTGAGGCTGCGCACCTCCTTGAGTCCGGGAATGCCCGACATGGCGGTTTCCAGAGGGAACGTGATTTGGTTCTCAATTTCCTGGGCGCCGAGCCCGGGAGCATTGACGTTGACGACGACCTGCTTATTGGTCACGTCGGGGACCGCGTCGATGGGGAGTTGGAAGGCGTTCCAGATGCCAAACCCGATGAGGGCCAGGCTGAGGACCATGACAAATGCGCGCTGGCGGATGGACCAGCGAAGGATCATTTCAATCATCGCTGGCCTCTTAGTGCGCGTGTCCGTGTCCGAGTTCGGACTTCTGGAGTTGGGCCTTGATCGTGAACGCTCCCTTGCTTGCGAATTTGTCGCCGGGGTTGAGTCCGCTCACAATTTCGATGAGGTTTCCACGTTCGCGTCCGGTCTGAACTTTGACCATCTTGAAGTGCATGCCTTCCTCGCTGTGATCGTGTCCATCACCTTCTGCAGCATGGTCATGGCCATCTTCCTCGGCGTGTTCTTCACCATCCTCGGTGGGCACGAAGACGACCTTTTCGCCTTCGATATCCTGCACGGCATCAAGGGGCACGAAGATCGCTGACTCGCTGGAATGACCCTGGAGGGAAGCGGAAACAAACGATCCTGGGCGAAGTCCGCCGCTGGCATTGTCCACCACCACGCGCACCCGCGCCGTGCGGTTTTCCGCGTCAATCGTGTCCCCAATGTAGTCAATGACTCCGGTGAAGGTGCGGTCTGGGTTGCTGTCGGAAGACAGATTGATCCGCTGTCCTTTTTGGAGCGAACCCAGCATCGACTCAAATGCGTTGAGTTGAACCCAGACGGTCTTCAGGTTCACAAGCTCAACCAGTTCAGCCTCTGCGGTCACAACCTGCCCTCTTGTCAGCGACAATTTCGTGACTCGACCCGAGAATGGGGCGCGGACGGAGACGCTCCCGCCTCCCCCGGGCGAACCGCCCAGCAATCGGACCTGGTCGGCGGCAGATTTGACGGAGATTTGGGCGCGGGCGACGGCTGCTTCGGCCTCTTGAACTTCGCGCCCCGTTCTGAACCCGCCCTTGTAAATCTGCTCCTCACGAGCGAGCGATTGGCGGAACGAAGCGAGGCGGGTGTCGGCGGAGGCCATCTTGCCTTGCGCGAGGTTGACTTTGGTCTGTGCCGCTTCGCGTCCCCGTTCAGCTTCCCGCACCTTGGCGAGATCGGCTTCGGCCATCGCCTCGGCATTCCGGGCGTCGGCCAGGGCGCGTTCGTAGTCCTGCCGAGAGATGATCTGATCCCGGAACAGGTTTTCTGCCCGTTCAGCGTTCTTGCGGGCGACTTCGCGCTCGGTCTCAGCCTGCTTCAACTCAGATTTGGCGAGGGCGATGGATGCATCGGCTTGAGCCAATCCGGCGCGCTCGTCCGCCAGTTCATCTTTGACTTTTGCCAGCTCGGCCTCGGCGTCGCTGACAGCGCGACGGGCTTCTTCCAAAGCCGGGCGTCCAAATTCGCCGAGATTGGCAAGCTTTCTTTGTCTCGTCAAAGTCTGGTCAGCCAGCTTTTTCTCAGCGGTCGCGCGGGAGTAATCGGCCTGCGCTGATGCGAGTTGGCTGCTGGCGACGACTGCCAGCAACTGCCCAGACGACACCGAGTCGCCCACCTGCACGAGAATTTGAGAAACTTTCCCGGCGACTGGGCTGCTCACGCGGGCGAGTCCGTTTGGGTTGGGTTCGACCTGCCCCGTGAGCTTGGTGCCGGAAATCGCAGTCATGCCCGCCTCGGAAATTTCGATCCCTGCAGTTTTTGCCGCCTCGCCTGAAATCTCCACGGTTCCTTCGGCATGAGCGTGCTCGTCTTCGTGCGCTTCGGGTTCGGGAGGAGCGGACTTTGGCCCGCAGCCCGCCATGAATGCCGCGAGGATGAGAAGGGCGATGGGCCAAGGCTTCATTGCCGGCCCTCCAGAACCTGCATCAGGAGTGCGTCGGGCACGAGCGCGGCTTCGAATTCCAGTTCTGCCTGGGCGTTCAGGGCATCCACTTGAGCGTCAATGAAGTCGAGCTGCGTCTGCTGTCGGGTTCGCTGCGCGTCTAGGTACTGCGAGATCGTGATCTGTCCGCCCTGGAACCCGGTCGCGGAAATTCGCATGAGTTCATCTGCC
>JAEYWW010000078.1 GCA_023428805.1 Armatimonadota bacterium
GCTCAACTTCTGGCGGAGGGTCAGCGGGAGCTTCTGCCGGCGGCAGCCGCCCAGGCGGCGGCGGGGGTGCCGGCGCTGGCGCAGCGCCTGGTGCGGGCGCAGGCGCGGGTGGCCAAGGCGGCTCTGAGCCGAAATCGGTTCACCTGGTCGGCGTGACATCTGCCGTGGCTTCGGGCAACACGCTCTTCATTCAGACCAATGATGGCAGCCTGTTCGCCTTCGACAAGGAACTGGGTGTTGACCTGACTCCTCCGACGGCAAAGATGCTCTGGCCGAACCCGGGCGATCAGATTTCTCCCACTCCTCCGGCGGAGTTTGTGTTCAAGCTGGAAGATTACGGTTCAGGCATCAATCCCGAAAGCGTGAAGTGCACGATCAACGGCAAGGATCAGGTCGTCACTTATGACAAGACAACGGCGCTCCTCCGCATTCTGATCATCACCGGCGGCCGCAACCCAAGTCTGGCGATTGGACGCGCGGAATTTGAAATCACCGCCTCCGACTGGCTCGGCAATGAATCGAAGACCAAGTTTGCCGTGACGGTCGATCCGCAGGTCACCCGCCCGCTTGGCGCGCCGCCGACTTCGGGATCGGGAAGCTCCGGCAGCACAGGCGGCGGGCCAGGCGCGGGTCCGGGAAGCGGACGCGGCGGCGGCGGACGCGGAGGTCGTTGAGAAAGCCGGGCCATGAGCCCGCTGTTCTGGAACTACCTGCTGGCGATTGATCCCAGCGGACGAAGGTTCCGAGGTCTGATCGAAGACCTCGGAACCTTGTCATTGGAGCCTGTCTCAGCCCTGATGAGCCACCCGGCATTTCGGGCTTCGGACTCCGAGAAACTCAAGAAGCTCAAGCCCAGGCATCTGGAGGCGGCCATCGCCGCAGGGGTGGAGGCTCGGACGGCGTCGCAGATCAACGATCTGTTCGGGGCGGCTGAGTTTGTTTCTCCCGGGCTGTTTCTGCATGGGGAGGCGGATTGTCTGAACCAGCCAACCATCGCCATTGTCGGCACCCGGACGTGTTCGCCCTACGGCCAGGCCTGCTCCTATAAATTTGCCGAGGCCTTTGTCCGCGCTGGGGCAACCGTCGTGAGCGGAGGGGCGTTCGGCATCGACAAAGCAGCCCACGAAGGAGCTCTGGCCGGCGGGGGAAAGACGGCGTCGGTCATGGGTGCGGGGATCGACGTCTACCATCCTTCCGCGCACAAGCTTCTTTTTGAGAGAATCCGAAAGCAGGGAGTCCTGCTCAGCCAGTTTCCGGTCGGCACTCCCTCTCTTCCCGGAAATTTTCCCGCCCGCAACCCGACCATCGCCGCCCTCTCCCAGGCGGTGGTTGTGATCGAAGCGCCTGAAAAGTCGGGTGCGCTCCGCACCGCGCGGGCGGCGGCGGAATTGGGGCGTGATGTATTTGTTGTGCCAGGGGCCATCACGTCGTTCGGATTTCGAGGTTCACACGCGTTGATCCGCGACGGCGCGACGCTCGTCGATCATCCTGATCAAGTCCTGGATGCTCTGGGTTTGGAGAAGGGCTATGCATCGTCCACCCTGGAGCCGGTGTTGAATCCCATGCAGCAGGCGATCATGGCCGCGCTCTCGGAGTCGCCGATCGCGAGCGAGAAGATCGCCGAAATGGCCGCCCTCGATCCATCCGAAACACTTGTTGAATTGACGATGCTTGAGATGGAGGGGCTGATTCTGAGGCACTCAGCGGGGTATGCACTCAAGCCATGAGCTGGTGCGCCTGGTCGTGGGGGCCTTGGGGATGGGGGAAGTATCAGGCGACGTACCTTCATGGCGCGCTGGTGTTCAATCGAACCAACCTGGAGCCCAGCGGAATTTTGATTCCGGGGTTTGTTGATCTCCACATTCACGGAGGGTTCGGCATTGACTTCATGTCGGCAGGCTCCGCCGACATGGTGAGGCTTGCGGATCGCCTGGAGGAGGAAGGCTACGACTTCTTTCTGCCGACAACGGTCACGGCTCCTTTGGAGGATGTGCGGAGTGCGCTGGACAATCTTCCAGCGCATTCGATGATGCCGGGATTTCACTTGGAGGGACCGTTCATCAGCCGCCTGCATCCGGGCGCGCAGCCGATGGAGTCGATCCAGGACTTCGATTCAATGGGGGATGGCTGGGAGGAAGTCCTCGATGACCCTAGGCTCAAACTCATCACTCTCGCACCCGAGAAGCAGGATGCGGGTTCCTGCATACGCAGGCTTGCGTCACGAGGGCCGATTGTCGGCATGGGGCATACGGATGCGACATTTGCCCAAGCGGAATCGGGATTCGAGCATGGAGTCCGCCATGCCACCCACGTGTTCAACGCGATGCGTCCATTCCATCACCGGGAGGCGGGTGCGGTGGGTTATGCGCTGCTTCAAGATCACATGAGCTGTGAGATCATCTACGACCGCCATCATGTTTCCCGCAATGCTGCGGAATTGCTTTTCCGCAGCAAGCCGAAAGATAAAGTGGTGGCCGTGAGCGATGCGACCATGGCGGCGGGGATGCCCGAAGGAGCAGCCTTCACGATGTGGGGCCACGAGGTTGTCACATCCGGGGGAACTGTGAGGCTCAAGGAGAGCGGCGCTCTTGCGGGAAGCGCGATCACGCTTCTTGATGCCTTTCGCAATCTCGCGGAGGACTTCGATGTGGAGACGGCTGCGGGAGCTTGCTCCATCAATCCACGGCGAGTCTTGGGGGTGGACCCTCTCAAATCGAAGCAATGGGTCTTGTTCGACGAAGGCCTGAATATCAAGGAGCTTCTGCCGATTCGTTAAGAGGCGGGTCATCCCGTGTTCGTCAGAACAATTCAAGGGTAAATTACGCCGCGCGCGGCTCTCCATGAGCGGTTCAACTAACATTTGGCACAAAATCTTTGGCAGGCCCATCGCCTCCAAGTACGCTCACGCGGAACGGCTCTCCGTTCTGATGGCGCTTCCGGTTTTCGCATCCGACGCCCTTTCTTCCACGGCTTACGCGGGCGAGGAAATCCTTCTCAAACTTCAGAACGGGGGTTCGGACAAGTACCAGTACCTGGTCCCCATTTCGGCGGCTCTGCTCTGCCTGCTGTGGATCGTCATCTTCAGCTATCGCCAGACGATCTACGCCTATCCAACGGGCGGCGGCAGCTATTCGGTTGCATCCCAGAACCTGGGGCGATTTTCCGGTCTGTTCGCGGCGGGTTCGCTCCTGATTGGATACATTTTGACGGTTTCGGTTTCGGTCTCGGCGGGTGCGAGCGCGGTGGCCGCCATGCTTCCGCAGACGCGCGAGTATGTGCCTTACATGGCGTCGATAGCTGTGCTGGTCGTCACGTACCTCAACATGCGTGGGGCGAAGGAGAGCGGGGTCGTCTTCGCGGTGCCGACCTATGCGTTCATTGTTTTGCTGGTTGCGGTGATAGGTACGGGTTTGCTCAAGATGACCACCGGGGTCCAAATTCCGGTTCTCGAGCATCACGATTCGAATCCTGGCTGGAACAACATGGGCTTCGCCATGTTTCTCTTTGTGGCATTCGCATCGGGTTGCACGGCTTTGACCGGCACAGAGGCCATCGCCAACGGAGTGCTTGCATTCAAGAGCCCGGAACCGAAGAATGCGGTTAGGACGATCACCTTGATGGGATGCGTGCTGACGGTGCTCTTCTTCGGCACCAGCTATATGGCCTATCACTTCAATGTCGCTCCCGGGCACTTCGGCGATGCTGACTATATGCCGGTATTGGCTCAGGTTGCGGAGCGGATATTCGGCCAGGGCAGCATCGGCTTCAACCTCACGCAGATCGCCACCGCGCTCATCTTGGTTCTGGCTGCAAACACTGCTTATGCCGACTTTCCCCGCCTTTCGATGGTTGTTGCGAAGGACGGATTTCTGC
>JAEYWW010000185.1 GCA_023428805.1 Armatimonadota bacterium
GTACTGGTCGCTGACTACAGATGCGCCGTACGGGTTGCCGATGAGGTCCAGTTCTTCCTTGGTGAACTGCAGCTTGGGGGAGTTGTCGGGCAGTGGATTTTGCTCCGCGCCACCGCCGCCGCCAGTCGTTCCAGCCGCAGTCACTTCGCTCGGCGCCACCGATGCCGCGTCTTCCATGTATCCGCCGCCACCGAAGTTCGCGACATACTGCAGGGCTCCCTTGTCATCCATTGCCATGAGTTGAGCGGTGATGCCTGCGGGCATGTCCTCGCTGTCAATGTCGGCGGAGTAACGATTGACGATGAGCAGGTACTTGACAGGATTTCCGTTGAAGACCTGCCTCATTTTGTTGTAGGCGGCCTGGATGCGCATCATCTCAAGAGCCTCAGGAGGCATGCCTTCATTCCCCAGACCTTCCATCGGGTCGTACTCTTCGTAGCCCTGCATGCCCGCGTACTGCTCCTTGACGATGGGAGTGAATTTCGCCCAGGGGCCGTTGAGTCGCCTCTGAGCCTGGGTGGGTTGATCGGAATAGACGGTGCGCTGGTTGATCGGCGTCGTTGCGAGGTTGCGAAGCCCGATGCCGCGGACCAACTGCGCCACCAGCTTCTGCATGTTCTGTTCCTGAAGGTAGTACTTTCGAGCCACTTCCTTGGACTTTTCGTCCTCATACCCTTCGAACATTTCTTCAGAGAGAGGCTTGGGATTCTCCAGCGCCTGAATCTGCTTTTCCAGCTTGGCGATCGACTTTTGGATCGCTCTTTCGCGTGATTCCTTTCTTGCTGCGGGGTCTGGGAGCAGGGTCAGCACATCCTCCCGCATCTCCCATTTTCCTTCGGTGACGATGGCCACTCGGTCGAGAACCGTTTGGAGTGGGACATCTTTGACATTGATGATGATGACTTCGTCTTCCAGCCCCTTCCCGGTCGCCAACTTTTGACCGGTTTGGTCGGCGAGCTTCTGCACGGCGGCGGGCGCGCCGAGCGCCGGAATGTTCACGGTCACCGATGCGGGGTCCTGCCGGGCAAGGACGACAAATGCAAGCAGGGCGGAAGCCACCATATCTTTAGTTTGACGCGTATGTGACGAATGCGATGCGTTTTGTTCAAAGAAGTGAGCCGTGTGGGGAGAGGTACCCTGACAGGGTGGTTGCCCCCGAAAGAATGCCGCTGATCTGCCTGCCCACTCCTGAGCACAGATTGGATCGTTTATCTGAGAGTCTGGATGCGGAAGTCTGGATCAAACGTGATGATTTGACGGGTTTCGCGATGGGAGGGAACAAGGGGCGGAAGCTTGAATTCCTGATGCCCCGCATCCTCGCCGAAGGCGCGACTTGTGTTGTCACCTGCGGGAGCAGGCAGAGCAACTTCATCCGGCAGCTCGGAGCCGCCTGCCGCATTGCGGGGATTCGATGCGTCGCCGTGGTGATGGATTTGCCCTACGAGCCCCCCGCGCCAAAGCCGGGCAGCGGTCTCGGGTTCAAGGGGGGGAATGTTCTGCTGGATCATCTGCTGGGAGTGGAATTGGTCGAGCTTCCCGATGGAAGCTGGGACGAGCTCTTTGATAAGGCCGCTCAAACTGCGGAACAGCTCGCCAAATCTGGAGAGAAAGTTCACTCGATGCCTGTGGGGGGAAGCTCGGCCTTGGGCGCATTCAGCTTTTTCCGTGCGGCGTCCGAATTGAAGCTGTCGTATGACGCTGTTGTTGTCGCCAGCAGCAGTGGGAGCACCCAGGTCGGCTTGTCCTACGCCTTTGCCGGAACCTCCACCCAGGTGATCGGGGTGGCCTGCGATCCCGAGCCCGAACTCCCGTTGACTTTCGCTGATTTGGCGGAGGAATTGGAGGCTTTCGTGGGCTCCGGACATCGGCTTGGGCCAGGGGATTTCCGATTCCGTTTGGAGTGGGTCGGTCCGGGGTATGGCGTGCCGAGCGAACATGGTGAGCGGGCCGCCAATCTTCTGCTGGAAACGGAAGGAATCTTTCTTGACCCCGTCTATTCCGCAAAAGCTTTTGCAGGGATGATCGAAATGATCGAGAGAAAGGAGCTAGGGGGCCGGATTCTCTTCTGGCATACCGGTGGTCTTCCGGCCCTGTTCTCCCATGATTGATGGCGTCATCCCGGCCATTGAGATCGGATCGTTGAGCTTGACAAGGCAGAATCGGATGATGCCATAGCTGGCGAAGGCCACCACCAGCGATCCCAGCACCCAGTTCATGGACTTTGTATTTGTGTCGAAGCGCGTCTTTCTCCACCAGAACCAGCCGCAGGCCAGAGCGGAGAGCGTGAATGCCAAGTAGAGAACAGGGCCGAAAGCGTTGCACTGAAACGCCTCCACGAAACGCCCGCGCACCATCCACGACCAAGATGTGGTGAGGCCGCAGCCAGGGCAGGGACGGTCGAAGAGCACAACACTGGGGCAGGCGGGGAGGCCAAGCTGACGATGAGTGCCGTGGTTGTGGGCGGAGGGGTTGAGCAAGACTCCGATCACCGTGATGACCGCCCACGCGATGAACCAGATGAGCTGGCCGCTCAACGGCTTGCGGGATTCGACAGCTTCAAGACGAACCATGGAGCGCCTCTTCGGTAATCACACAGTCAGGCTGCAATTTTGACCCATCCACCCTGGCGACACTGAACACTTGACCCGCCGGGTCAAGCAGCGCGACGAAAGGGCTGGTCGGGATTGTGTCAGCAGCGATGGCCCGTCCTTCTCTGACGCTTCGCGTCTGAGAATCATTCAAATTGACGAAGGGAAGCGGCGGAAGGGCCTCTTTCAGAGGGATCAAGTTCGATTTTTCAAGAAGGTCAAGATTTGTCGATTGGAGGAGGTCGAAGCTCCCCACTTTGGTTCTGACAAGGCTCTTGACATAGGCTCCGCAGCCTACTGCCTGACCGAGATCGTGTCCGAGGCTGCGGATGTAGGTTCCGCCCGAGCAGACGATTTCAAACTTCCTCACCGCATCATGAGCGTCAATCTGATCAAATTTATGTATGAAGACACTCCGCTCCTTTCTCTCAACTTCCTGTCCGGCACGCGCATATTCGTAGAGGGCTTTGCCATCTTTCTTGACCGCGCTGTACATGGGAGGGATTTGCGTGATTTCACCAAGGAATTGCGGCAATCTTTGATTGATCTTGTCATCCAAGTCATTTGGAATATGACCCGACTCAACGATTTCACCTTCCGCGTCATAAGTTGCGGTTACCGCTCCAAACTGAAACTCAGCGATGTAGGTTTTAGGCTCAAGTGGCAGGTATTGCAGGAATCGGGTTGCGGGGCCAACTGCGACGACAAGGAGGCCAGTTGCCAGGGGATCGAGAGTTCCGGCGTGTCCCACCCGCTTCGTGCCGAACTTGCGGCGAACACGGTGCACGACATCGTGGCTGGTGATGCCAAGCGGCTTGTCGATCAGGAGGATGCCAAGCATGATGTGAGCGATTTCAAAATGGTATGGACGACCTGTGACTCCGTGCCTTCGACGGTCACTCCCGCCGCATTTTTGTGCCCGCCGCCACCCAGGGATTGAGCGACTGCCGCCACGTCGATGCTGCCCCGGGAGCGAAGGCTAGCTTTGTAGCGGCCTTCGCGAACTTCCTTGATGAGTGCCGCTGCTCGAACTCCGCTGATCGCCAGAATTTCATTGACGATGCCTTCTGTATGTTCGTCCGAAGCTCCAAGCTCTTCGTATAGGGAGAGGGGAAGCACAGCCCAGCCAATCTGCCTGTCTTCGGAGAGATGAATCCGTCGAATCGCCTCACCCAGCAGCCGCACGGCCGCCTCGTGCTTCGTGAGATAGATTTCTTCGCTGATGCGGGGAAGGTTGGCGCCGAACTCCAGCAGCCGCGCGCAGATATGCAGGCTATGGGGAGTGGTGTTGGGGAATCGAAAGCTCCCCGTATCCGTCACCAAGCCCGTCAAAAGGCAATCCGCCATGGCGGGAGTGATGCTGATCTCAGAATCAAAAAAGAGGTCGCACAGAATCGCGCAGGTCGCCGGCGCTTCCTGGTCGATGATGCGAAGATCGCCGGACTGCTGATGAGGGATGTGATGATCGATGACGATCAGGGAGGGTGTGGACTGAAAATGCGGTTTGATGAGCCTGCCGAGGCGATCCAAATCTTCCAGGTCCAGCGCGATGGCCAAGTCGGCTTCCCTCTCGGGTTCCTGCCTGATCCGATCAGACCCCGAGAGGAATTGAAGATAGGTTGGGGCTGGGTTGTTGCACAAAACCTCATGGGAAATGCCAAGCTGTGTGAGAGCCATCGACATGCTCAATGCCGATCCCAGGGCATCGCCATCGGGGTTGAGATGGGTGCCGACATAGACGTGGCGAGCCTGTTTGACACGATCAATCAACGCCGGCAGAAGCTGGCGCACTGCCGCAGAGGGATGAAGCGAGTCGATCACTGATTGGCCTCAAGCCCCGCCGCCCAGCGGATGGCCATTCCCAGGTGCTGTCGGAAATCTGGCTCCGCATAGCTCTCCTTGGTATGGCCGCCGCCGGTATAGAACGCGCGCCCCCCATCAAACTCGTGACACCAGGCGATTGGATGATCTTCGCCCATTTTGTGCCCCTCGTAGGAGTAGGAGTCGAGCTTGGCCAAGATGCGGACGCCTGTTGTGGGAGAGCTCTTGTAGTCGTACCA
>JAEYWW010000221.1 GCA_023428805.1 Armatimonadota bacterium
TCTCCGGCCTGGGAGGGGCAAGGGCCTCTCGGGAGCTCGGCCCTCCATCGCGCAGGAGCACCAAGGTGCTCACTCCAGAGCTCGACCCAGGTCGAGCACTCCGACAGACCTGCACCTCTGGAGAGGCATGTCATGGAGTGCGGCGAGATATCGCCGCTTTCATCTGCGGCGGAGCCGCCCACGCTGTTCTGGATCAAGAGCATCAGGCCGCCTCCGGCGGAAGTGAAAGCGGTCATATCTGACCGCACTCCAAGCATCGGGATCGCTCACTCTCCGCACTGAAGTGCGGGAATCCGAGAGCCCCGCTGAAGCGGAGCGGTCCTTTCCAGGCCTGGGAGGGGCAAGAGCCTCCCGGCATGGGAACCAACTCAAACCCAGCCGACTTTTGCCGCGGCCTGATCCAAATCGGCGATCAGGTCGTCGGCGTGCTCCAGTCCGCAGAACAGGCGAATCAGCCATTTCGGCTCCGGCCAATCCATCGGCTGAAATGTCAGCGGAACGGCAAGACTTTCATGTCCACCCCATGAGACGCCGAGCTGAAACAGTTCGAGAGACTCCACAAAATTCTTGAGCGTGTCCACATCCTGGATGACGGGCTGGAAGCAGACCAAGCCCGCCGAGCCCTTCATCTGCCTGTCCCGCAATGCGGCCTGAGGATAGTCCACATCGCCGACATGGAACAGCTTCGCCGACCACTTCTGCTCCTTGACCCAGGCAGCGACCTGATTCGCGGATTCGGCATGGGCCCGGACTTTGATCGCGAGAGTTCGCAGCGAACGGAGAATCAACCAGGCATTGAAGGGGGAAATGCACCCTCCGAGCAGCGGCCCCTCGTGATGCATGATCTGCGCGAGCTACTCCCGCTTCCCCGCCACGACTCCAGCCACGGTGTCGCTGAAACCGCCGAAGTATTTCGTCGCACTATGCACCACCATGTCAATCCCGAAATCGGCAGGGGTCTGCATGATCGGCGAGGAATAGCTGTTGTCGATCATCGTCGTGATTCCGCGCTCGCGGGCGATGGCGGCTATGGCCTGCAAATCCTGAAGGCGGAAAATGACGCTTGTCGGTGATTCAAGACAGAAAAGCTTGGTGTTTGGCCTGCACGCACGGGCGAAATCCTCTGGATCCTCACCCACCACAAACGTCGCCTCCACCCCGAATCGGGGAAGCATCTCGTTCAAGAGCATCCGCGTCGGGCCGTAGATCGAATCAACCGCCACAATGTGGTCGCCCTTGTTGACGCAGGACATGATTGCAGCGCTGATGGCCGCCATCCCGCTGGCGAACAGCTTGGCGGCCTCCGTGTGTTCCAGAGCGGCAATCTTCTTCTCCGCAAGTTCGACGGTGGGATTGCTGAGACGGGAATACTTCCAAGTATCCTCCTGCCAGGCCTCTCCCGCCCAAAATTCATCGACTGTGTCAAAGACAAAAAGCGAAGTCTGAACAAGCGGAGGAGCGACGGCGCCGTAGGGCTTGGTGGACTCTCCGAGATGCTGAAGAAGGGTCTCAGGGCGAAGCGCCCCGTGATCTGCCATGATGCGCGATTCTATTCTCTGGAACGGCTTGAAGAACAAGGTGGGCATTATGACCCCAGGCAATTGACCGCAACCCAAAGGGTTTCCGCTCCGTTGTGTTATCATCAGCGATTGGCTATGACCTCCAACGAGCCGATTTTCCCCAACCCCGACACCCTCAACGAGATGGAGTACGGCAAGTTCGTTTTGGCGAACTTGGCAGCCCGTCGCGCCACTCAGATCAAAGCCGGGGCGCCCCCGCTCGTTCGCATCGAGTCCAACAACCCGCTCAGCATCGCGCTGGCGGAAATCGCCGCCGGCAAGATCAAACCGATCATGGGCGGCCAGGACGCCGCCGCGATGGAGGAATCCGAAGAACTGATCGGCCTCGACATCGTCACCGAAGGCCTCCTTCTTCCCGGCATCGACGACGAAGCCCTGTCCGGCCTCGGCCTCGAAGACCTGGATGAGATGGAAATCGAAGGCGAACTGGAGGATGAAACTCTCGCCGTCGACGACGACGCCGCAAGCATCACCGACCTGCTCGACGACGCCGAAGAACCGGAGGCGAGCGACGACACGGAAATGTCCCTCGACGATCTCGCTTCTCAGGAAGAGGGCGACGAGGAAGAGCCCGAAGCCTGATTCCGCCTTGAATGGCAACTGATCCGTACGCCGTCCTGGGAGTATCCCGAACCGCATCGTCCGACGAAATCAAGTCGGCGTACAAAAAGCTCGCGCGTCAACATCACCCCGACGTCAATCCCAACGATCCGACGGCGGAGGAGAAGTTCAAGGAGATCAGCCAGGCCTACGCCATCCTCGGCGATCCCGAAAAGCGGGAGAAATTCGACCGCTTTGGCACCGCCGATGATCACGGGATGCCGGGCGGAGGCGACTTCTTCCAAGGCGGCGATCTCGGAGACATCTTCGAGGCATTCTTCGGCGGGTTCGGCGGGCAGCGCGGCGGCGGACGACGCGCCACGGGCCGCGATGGCGAAGACCTTCGAGCAGAAGCCACGATTCCGCTTCAGGAAGTCCTGACCGGCGTCGAGAAGCTGGTCACCTACCGCCGGATGAAGCGCTGCACCGGATGCAGCGGCACGGGAGCGAAGGACGGCACCAAACCCAAAACCTGCCCCAATTGCGCGGGCACGGGCTCTGTTTCGCGGGTTCAGCAG
>JAEYWW010000329.1 GCA_023428805.1 Armatimonadota bacterium
GGCCAAGGCCGAGCCCGCCACAATCGCCGCCGACGGCCCGCGCCGATCCCAACCCAAAGCGCAGGCAGCCGCGCTCGCGCCCATAAGGTAGCTCCAGGCTCCCTGAGCGGCGAACAATCCCTCCCGATTTGGCAATGCAAAGAACAGCCCGAATGCCAGCAGAGCAACGGCTCCCGCCCCGAGAGGTCGGTCCGAGTCGTTGAGGGCGTTCAGCCCGAGCATGGCGACGCCGCCGAGCACAAGCCCCGCCAGATAAGGAACCCAGTCCAGCATCTGTCCGAGCGACGGCCAGACTGAGCCTGCGATCAAGAAGGCGCCAGCCGGAAGCAGTCCGGCGAGCAGCAAGGCAAAGCCAGCAAGAGGAAGGTGGGATGTCTTCTTATCGACGGACTTCGACCAGCCAAGGCCGAGCGCGCCGAGTCCAAGAACGAGAGCAATCCAAGGCAGATATTGGGACATGGGATGTGGTCCTGAGAACGCAATGATAAAGACGAGCCAGACCGCCGCGAGGTGCGGGGGTATTTGAAGAGAGGCCGCCCAGTTTTTCAAGCCGAAGCTCAATGTCGGCTTCCTTTCTTCGCCGAGGCACAATTCACACGTTTATACTGTTAAATACAAATCATGAAGGCCTTGCGAGTGATCGTCCTCATGCTGGCCTTGCTTGCGCCGGCATTGGCCTGCTTTGCCAATGGCTCAATCTATGCTCCCGAATCGACCGGGATGAATGAACCTGAGCCTCGCATCACAGATCAGCGTGCTCTGATTTCGTGGAACGAGGGACGCGAGGTCATGGTGCTGGAGAGCATCTTTGAGCATGGTCAATATTCCGCAATCATCATTCCGGTGCCAGGCAAACCCGATTTGATCGAGGAACTTCCGGAAGGATACTTTGCAAATTTAGCCACTCAGCATCAAATCATCATCATCAGCCACCCGAACGACTTTGTCTTGGCATTGGGCGGACTGATCGCCGCCGTGCTTGGATTTGGGCTTTATCAAAAATTCAAAAAGGGGGACAAGTGGACGCCGCGGCAGTTCTGCGCAGCCGTCATGACAAGCCTGGTGATTTCGCTGGTGCCAATCTATATGTTTCTCCCCGTCTCCGGAAACCCGTATCCGAGAATTGAGGATCCCGAGAAATTCAAAGTTGAGCAGGTGAACGAGTTTCAGACGACAGTCTTCTCTCCCGATGATCCAGATGGCGTTGCCAATTGGCTGGAGAAAGCCGAACTCTCCCATCCTTCCTACGAGATTGAGAGGTACGCCAAGAAGGGTTGGTATTTTGTCGCCGTCAAGCTGAGAACATCGCATGAACGTGCCAAAACACGGCCAATCATGATTCGTTTTCGGAGCGAAAAGCCCATCTATCCTCTCTGGTTGACTGCTCAGCAGGGAGGGAGCATCAACTTGGATCTCTATACAGTTGGGGAGGGGCAGGCCGTTGTCCCAGGCTTGCAGGCGGCGTCCTCCGAGATGTGCGGCTACCTCACTCTGGATGATCAAGAGCCCCTTATTTTTCATGATGAAAAGTGGGTGACACGCTTGGTCGGCAAATATGATCTGGCCCGGCGGCCGGGAGACATTGAACTGAAGTGGGGTGATCAAGTGCGGACTGAGCTTGTCGGCTGGACAATCGGCGGCAAGGCCTTTGGCGTGCTGGAAAGGATGATTTTCAGCGCCCTGCTGTGCCTGGTCTTTCTCGCTCCGTTTCTGATCAGCGCTCATGGTCTGGCGGGAACGTTGGGCCGCACCGCCCTGATCGGTTCCGCATTCGGCCTTGTCTTCTCCATTCCGATCTTTTTTGAACCCACCATCAGCAACGCCTCGCCTTTGACGAGATCGTGGAGTGGAATCTCTGGATACACCTTCGATGCGGCCCGCAGCATCTCCGAAGCCACTTCGAAAAGCGAGGCCGACAGAGCATGGAACGATAAAGTCCTCGCGGAACTGGCAGGATCAAACTTCAAGGAAACCTACGGCATCTATCATTCGGATGAAGACGGCGCGAAGCTCACCACGATTGGACTTGATGGTGAACCAATATTCGTTGAAGTCCGATGGAAGAATAAGTGATGTGCTCCATCCATTTAGAGGCTACATCAATTCGCCAACTGGTCCCTCTTCAACACTCACAATGGCTCTGGAGGTTGCTCATACAAGCAATGAGCGCCTCCAGAAGCTAAGTCGGTCATATCCGAGAGCTACTTCCTGCCCAAGTCCGAAAGCACGCCTGCGGGGTGATCCATCAGCCAGGATTGGACCTGCATGGCTTCGACTCCCGGCTTCGGGTTGATCTTGCGGTACTGCCCGCCGGGCTGCAGCTCCCAGGCGTTCTGGTTGTCCTTGAGGCACGCCTCAATGATCGATTCGCGCAGGTAGGTGATGTGTGTGCGGTCTTCGACCGGAGCCAGAACCTCGATGCGGCGGTCCAAGTTGCGGCGCATCATATCGGCGCTCCCGATGTAGCAGAGAGAGTCGCCGCTGTTCTCGAAGTAGTAGATGCGGCTGTGCTCCAGGAATCGCCCCACGATGCTGCGGACCCGAATGTTCTCGCTCATGCCTTTGACGCCTGGGCGCAGACAGCAGATGCCGCGGACAACCAGATCGATCTGAACTCCCGCCCGACTTGCCTCGTAGAGCGCATCAATCACCTCCGGGTCCACAAGAGCGTTGAGTTTGAACAAGATTCGGCCGCTTCCCTTCCTGCGGCAAATCTCGGTCTCCTGCTCGATCATCTCGATGATTCGGTCCCTGAGATTGAGGGGGGCCACGAGCAGCTTGCGGTAGCTCGACTGCTTGGAATACCCGGTCAAATAATTGAAGAGCTCGCTGACGTCCTGACAGATTTCCGGATCGTCGGTGAACAGACCGAGGTCGGTATAGATGCGCGAAGTGGAGGGGTTGTAGTTGCCCGTGCCGATGTGCGCGTAGGTGTGGATGCCATCCGCCTCCTTGCGAACCACCAGGCAGAGCTTGCAATGGACCTTCATGGCTGTGAAGCCATAGGTGATGTGCACTCCCGCCCGCTCCAGCGCGCGCGCCCAGGTCAGGTTGTTGTCCTCGTCAAACCTCGCTTTGAGCTCGACCATGACGGCGATCTGCCTGCCCTTCTCCGCGCCGTCAAGAAGGCTTTGAACGATGGGCGACGGACTGCCGACACGGTAGAGCGTCTGCTTGATGCCGATGGTCGCCGGGTCGCTGGCGATCGAATTGACAAACTGCTCGACCGGAAGAAAGCCATCAAACGGATGGTGGACCAGCACTGGTCCCGAGCGGATCGTCTTGAAGAGCGACTTGGGCTGGGTGAGATTGCTGGCGACAATTGGAATGTGGGGAGGAAATTTCTGCTGCGGGAGGTCGAGACGGGCGAATTCCCAGAGAACATCAAGGCCGAGCAGGCCATCAACCACAACCACGTCACTTTCGTCCAGTTCCAAACCCTTGCGCAGGCGATGAAGCGACTCCACGCCGAGAGTTGGTTGGACTTCCAGCAGAACAGGGTCGCCGAATCGACGGAGCTGCAGGCTCTGTTCGACGGCGTCGATCAGGTCTGCGGCTTCGATTTCCCGAATCTCGATATCCGCATCGCGGATGACCCGAAAGAGATGCGCTCCGACAACGGGGACACCAGGAAACAGCTTGTCAAGCTGGCTTGCGATCAGGTCTTCGAGCAGGATGAAGCTCTTCGCCTTTCCCGGCACTGGGATCAGGCGCGGAATGACCGTTGGAATCTTGACTCGCGCGAGCTTCGTTCCCGTCTCATCACTCAGTTCGACTGCGAGATTGAGGGATCGATTGGAAATGAACGGAAAGGTGATGCTGGGGTGCAGCATCAATGGCGTGCAGAGCGTGAAAAGCTCTGTCATGAACTTCTGCTCAAGTTCCTCCCGTGAGCGGGCCTCCAGTTCCTCAAACTTGAGCAGCCGGATTCCTGCTCGTGCCAACGAAGGTCGGAGTTGACGGTTCCAGACATCGTTGGCCCGCTGCCTCATGGGCTCGGCGATGTCGTGGATCATCTGAATCTGCTGGGTCGGAGTCAGGCCATCCGGGGTCAATTCGACATCGCCTGCGGCCTCCTGCTCAAAAAGGCCCGAGACGCGGACCATGAAGAACTCGTCCAGGTTCGACTCGAAGATGGCGAGGAATTTCAGACGCTCCAAGATGGGAATCTTCTTGTTTTCCGCCTCAGAAAGCACCCTCGAGTTGAATTGAAGCCAGCTCGACTCTCGATTGATGTACCGGGAATTCGCTACGCCGGACACGCCATCACCCCTCCGTCGGCCATCTCAAGAAGCGCGCCTTCTCGAACGCCAAACTGACTGACTTCCATCTCTTCGAGGCCGAATTTTTCGAGGAATGCGCTGTAGACCAGCGAACCGGGGAGAAGTGTCGCGGCCCGCTTGGCCTTCACTCCATACCGCGCAACAATCTGCCCCAGGCTCAATCGCGCAGTATCCCAAGCCAAAAAGCGAAGCTCCTCAATGTGCAGTCGGCGATCTCCATCGGGATGCAGCGCCCGCCAAATTCCTCTGGCAACCCCTCCGCAGGAAATGATGTGCGCCGGCTGCTCGTGATTGTCCAATCCGGCAAGCTCATCCATGATCAGTTTGGTCACCCGTTGAATCTGAGCGTGACTGGCGGGCTGGAGAAGCCCGCTGGCGGCGATGAGGGAGCCTGAACCGATCCTCATGCTGACGCTTTCGTGAAGCGCGGCCTCCTTGACCCAAGCCGCCTGCACGCTGCCGCCCCCCGTCTCGACCATCAAAGTCGTGCCGTGTGGATTGGTGTCCTCCAATGCGCCCCGCAGCCCCAATTGGGCTTCGCGGAGCGGAGAGATCAGGTCCACTTTGAGGCCGGTCGACTTCTTGACCTGAGCCAAAATCTCGTCGCAGTTGTCGGCGCGGCGCATGGCTTCGGTGGCGAAGACGTAAAGCTCCTCGGCACGAAAGCTCTGGGAGAGTCTGCGGAACCGCTTCAGTGTTTCCTGAAGCCTTGTCGCCAGCGCGTCGGGAATGCGCCCTTCCCTCCCCACGATC
>JAEYWW010000331.1 GCA_023428805.1 Armatimonadota bacterium
GAATTTTGATCGTGCCCGCGCTGGTGTTTCTGGTGGGCTTCTCCCAGCAGAAGGCGCAGGGGACTTCGCTCGCCTGCCTCCTTGCTCCCATTGGCCTGTTGGCGGTCATCAACTACCACCAGAAGCAGATGATTGATTGGACGGTCGCCGCACTGATCGCGCTTGGCTTCTTGGGCGGCGGCTTGCTGGGCTCCAAAATCGCGCTTGGCCTCGATCCGCTCACCATGAAGCGTGCATTTGCCTGCTTCCTCGTTGTGGTCGCAGTCTGGATGTGGTTCAGCCCAACGAAGACTCCTTCGGCAGAACCAGCGGCGGTGGTGGGCGTCCAACAAGAGGGATGAGACGCGCCTTCACACTGATTGAGCTGCTGGTGGTGATCGCGATCATCGCGATTTTGGCCGCGATCCTGTTCCCGGTCTTCTCCCGCGCAAAGGAGAAGGCGATTCAGACCGCCTGTCTCAGCAACCTCCGGCAGATCGGCATGGCGATGACGATCTATCGCACGGATTACGATGATCTCCTGCCTGATCGGCGAGACTTGAAAACCGCGTTGCCGGGCGGATACCGCCCCTGGGCGGACTGGCCTCCCTCCGATCCCCGTGCGGGATGGGCAGTTCTGACTCTTGAAAACTACACCAAGAACCGCCAGCTTTTCCAAAGCCCCGGAACCCGGGGCAAGATGCGCGGAGAAGTCCGTGTGGAGCAGTTTGTGGATGCGGCGGGCCGCGATTTCAGCAACTACTGGATGTGGCGGTTCGACCGTTTCGATGACCCGATCCCGCTCGACAATCTTTGGGGCAAGAGCGACGAGCAGGCGGTGAGCGACCTGCAGGCGGCGGCAAATCCAACGGTCGGATTTCCCGAAAGCGCAGCCGAGATCGAACTCGCCGTCACTCCCTATTTCCCCAAAACAATCCCCACCGTCGCCGCTCATTTGAAGGGGAAAACGATCTATTTCGGTGGCCGCAACCGGCTTTTCCTCGACCTCCACGCCCGCTTCCTCAAGGATCACCGCACGGACTGAACAAGGGGTGTGCGCCTCTCCCGATTCTTCTCTAAGTGATGCTCTCCATCTTTGGAGTGCGGCGAGAAATCGCCGCTTTCATCTGCGGCGGAGCCGCCCTCGTTGTTCTGGATCAAGAGCGACAGGCCGCCTTCGGCGGAATTGAAAACGGTCATCTCTGCCCGCACTCCATAGAGCGCGAGATCATTCATGTCGCGCTTTGGAAGGGGCGGCGCGCCGCCCTTTTGAACGTCTGCGCACTGAAGTGCGGGAATCCGAGAGCCCCGCTGAAGCGGAGCGGTCCTCTCCCTCCAATCCTTTTCAAAACGCTCTCCACCACGCAGGAGCACCAAGGTGCTCACTCCAGAGCTCGACCTAGGTCGAGCACTCCGAAAAGCTGCACCTCTGAGAGGTGCACCACCCGGTGGCGGCTCATGTCATGGAGTGCGGGTCAAATGATGGGAATCAAGCTTCTTCGACCTTGCCTCCCAAAGCCCCGATGCCGTCGGCGACATCTTGAGCGGCGAGTTCCAAAAGCCGGGCGAGTTCGGAAAGCTTGGGTTCCAACTCCGCCATCGAACCGACGGTGTTGAAGGCTGACATCAGGTCCGCGTGAGCATCGTTGGCGGCCTCGATCCTCTTGAGTCGATCTTCATCTGCGGCGGAGAAATCCTTCTCGATTTCGGCAAGGGTGAGAGGTTCGCCGGAGGCATTTCCGATCAATTCTCCCGCACTGTCGATGGAATCTCGAACCTCGCTCATGCCCTCTTCGATCTCCTGGGGAAGAGTGCCTTTGAGCTTCGCCGCTTCGTTCAGGGCTTCTTCGATGGAGCTGAGAGCGACCTGGAGTTGGACGGCTCCGGAGCGGAGCTCCTCCTCCAATCTTTCGCTGGGCGGCCCGTCCACCTTCTTCTCAGCGGGCTCTTTTGTCTTTTGCGATGAGGCAGTCTTGGGCGTGTCCTTGACATCCGACCCCAGCGGCTCTCCGGCATTCCCGGCCTTGCCCCGACATCCCGCCGAAAAGATAAAAGCCACCGCAATCAGCGTCCCTGCCAATGTCCGAATGCCCACCACGCGACGATACCTGTTGACGCGGAGCGGGCGAATAGCCGAGAATGGGCAATGCTTGCGATTTTTGGGCTCGCGATCCAGGACGCGCCCGATCCCTATCTCCTCCCCATCCCGAAAGCCGACACGGTTGAAGTCCGTCCCGGCATCACGCGAACCAAGGATGGCAAGTCGGCCACTTATTCCGACATCGCCTCCGCCGCACGCGGATACCGCTTTGTGATGGTCGGCGAAAGCCACGACAATCCCTATCAGCATCAGGCGCAGACCGACGTGATCGAAGCCCTGGTGAAAGATGGGCGCAAAGTCGTCGTCGGGTTCGAGATGTTCACCCGCGACAATCAGCCTGCATTGGACGAGTTCAGTGGCAAATGGTTTCTGATGCGCGAATTCCAGGAGAAGACCAATTGGAAGACTCAGTGGGGATTCGATTTCAACATCTACCGCCCCATTTTTGAATCTGCCCGACGACACGATCTTCCGATGGCGGCGCTCAATTTCCCCCGCGACTGGGTGCGGCAGATCGGTCG
>JAEYWW010000352.1 GCA_023428805.1 Armatimonadota bacterium
CTCATGAGCCCGGGTATTCCAACATCACCAAAATTGGCGGAAATGTTGCGAACGACACTGACGTTCTCGGCACGAACGGGTTTGTTCGGTCCAGCATCGAGTATCGCCAGTATTGGTCGAAGACGCCGAAGCCGGACGCAAAGCTGGATGATCCCCGCAATGTGCTCGCCTTCCGCGCCCGCTATGGCCACATCGCCGGACGTGTGCCGTTCTTCGAGCAGTTCTTTGTGGGTGGTGCAAACTCCCTGCGCGGTTATGACAACCAGCGATTCTGGGGCAATCAGTCCTTCCTCGCTACGCTGGAATACCGCTGGGGCATCCAGCAGGCATTCAACATCATCGGATTCATGGATTACGGCGGAGCCTGGGGAGGGTACGGCAAGCTGCGTGATTTCGATCAGTTCAGTTCTCCCAACTTCAAGCTCGGCTACGGAGTCGGCCTGAGCTATCGCATCCCGGGAATCGGCCCGATCCGCATTGACTTTGCGTTCAACGATCAGGGCAAGAACCGCACGCATTTCTCATTCGGCACGAGCTTCTAAAGCGAGCGCCCCAACCAGAAACTTAGGAAACCAAGAAACATGAAGGATATCAAAGGAAATCTCGGGTGGGTCGCCGCCGGAGCCATCGCCATCGTCCTGGTGGCCAGCGGCTTCCAGGGCGGAGCCGAGAAGTCGGGCGTCATCGACATGAATCGTCTGATCACCGACAGCAACATGGGCAAAAAGAACACGGACGTTCTCAAGGACGCGATCAAACGCCGCGAGACCCTGTTGAGCTTCCTGGCCGCCAACCCGGTTGCCAAGGAAGAAGAGGCCAACCGCCTGAAAGTGCTTGCCTTGAAGGACGCCCTGACCGAGCCGGAAAAAAAGGAGGAGGAGCAGACCAAAGCCAATATTCAGGCAGCAGTGAAAGATTTCAATGATCGGAATACCAAACAGAATCCGACCGATGAAGACCGCAATATGCTCGCTGAGTACAACCGTCGAAGACAGGCGACATCCAGGCTGATTGGTCAGTGGCAGGAGGAGTTCCAGATGCAGCTCAACGACATCCAGAACCAAGTTCGGACTGCTGAAACGACCAAGGCGAGGGAAGCCCTCAATGAGGTCGCGAAGAAAGGTGGGTTCACCATTGTGTTCGAGAGCCAGATTGCTCCCTACGGGGCGAACGATTTGACCGACGAGGCCATCAAGACACTGAATGCCAAGCCGTAAGACCAGTCTTGCGGCACTTGCCGTCGGTTTTCTCGGGATCACGGGCTGCGCCCGCGATCCCGAGCTTGTTTGGGTGGATATTTCCGCGCCAGCTTCGCAGGGGGTTTCCTCGGTGCGCGCTGCGGCGCATCCCGGGCTTCAACCCAAGGGTGGCTCTCTTGAAGCGATGCCGGAGCGCAGCCTCGCTGTGGGGGATTCGGAAGAGACGATCCGGCTGGCCATCGCCCAAATCAAGGAGGATCAGCAGGCGCTTTTCCAAGACCTCCGCGAGAGGCTCTTCGAGCAGCTTCGGGCAGAGGCGAGATCCCTCAACAATGAAACGCGGGACAAGGTGATTGCCGAGTACCAGGCTGAATTCGCGGCGGCTCTGGACAAAATTTCGGCGATGTTCGCCGAACATGCGACCGTTGTTGGGCAGAAATGGCATCGCCTCTCATGGCTTTCCGGGTTCCCCGACCCCGACCCGCGTTCCCGGCGCATCGCCCGAGAGGGCGACCATATCGGCGAAATGCGAATTGACGAGTCCAAGCGACTTCGGGAGGAGATCGCGCTCTTGGAGGCGCAGTTCAGAGCGGAGACAGACGAGATTCTCAACTCTCTTCGCGATGGCCTGCGGGCGGATGTCGCCGCCATCGCCGACGATCTCGAAGCGGAGATTGAGAAGGCCCGGCAACAGGCCGACTCTCAAGCCCGGGAAGCGGCGCTCAAGGCGATTCAAGATGTGGATGCATCCGCACTGACGCTGGAAGACAACCTCCCAGCCCTGCCGGGAACCTCCACGCAGCCTCGTCCGGTCAGCGGCGCGCCCGCCGAAGCCTGGTCGACACGGGAGACAGATCTGTCGCGCCGCGAACAGCTCCGTTCGCTGGCGAGGCTTTATGCGGCATCAATCGGAGCAAAGCTGGCAGAATCCCCTCGGGGCGCGGCCAACCACACGCAGGAGTTTTGGAATTGGGTGAACGAAAAGAAGCTTGGAGCCTCGGCGAACTCGCCCAAGTGATCGGCGCGGACCTGAGGGGTCCGGCTGATCTGGTGGTCCGTCGTCCGGTGCCCGCAGGTTCGGACGATCCTGAGGGAATCACCTTCGCCTCCAATGAAAAGTATCTGGCCAAGGCGTTGGAATCTTCGGTGGGAGTCATCCTCGTGCCGCACGAAACTCCGAGCCTTGAGCGTCCAGTGCTGGGAGTTTTGAACCCGCGCGCCGCCTTCGGAGTTGTTCTGGCTCTGTTTGAAAAGCCCTCCCGCGTCGCACCAGGGATCCATCCGACGGCAGTTGTGGCCGACACCGCCATCATCCACCCGGATGCGGCGATTGGTGCCTATGCCGTCATCGAAGCAGAGGCGGTGATCGACTCGGGTGTGCAGGTGTTTTCGTTCGCCTACATCGGGGCGCGATGTTCGCTGGGGGCGGGAGCCAAGATCTATCCCCACGCCGTCCTTGTCCAGGATGTGAGTGTCGGGCCGAATTCTATTGTCCACTCCGGCGCGGTGATTGGCGGCGATGGCTTCGGCTTTGCCTGGACAGGAAGCGAGCACGTCAAAGTGCCGCAAGTGGGCCAGGTGATCATCGGTGAGAACGTCGAGATTGGCGCCAACACCTGCATCGACCGTGCGACCTGCGGCGAAACCGTCATCAGCAACGGCGTCAAGATCGACAATCAGGTTCAGGTCGCCCACAATGTTGAGCTTGGAGAACACACCGTCCTCGCCGCTCAGGTGGGCGTCGCCGGCAGCACCGTCGTGGGGCGCAGAGTGATGATGGGCGGGCAGGTTGGGGTGAAGGATCACCTTGTGATCGGCGACGATACGCAATTTGGGGGCGGTTCGATTGTCTTGTCGGACACCAGCGGCGGAGAGCATCTCGGCTATCCGGCGAAGCCCTCGCGGCTTGCCCTGAAGTCGATGATCGCCACGTCCAAGCTTCCCGATCTGCAGCAGCGGATTCGGCAGATGGAAAAGGACATCGAGGAGTTGAAGCGTGCAGCGTCGGACGCTCAGATCGAAGGCTGAATTTGAAGGTCTCGGCCTCCACTCCGGGGAGCCAGTCCGAGTCGTTGTTCATCCTCATCAGAACGGCAT
>JAEYWW010000005.1 GCA_023428805.1 Armatimonadota bacterium
CGCTATGAGAACGCAATGACGGGCGAGGCGTTCCTGCACGAACTGGTCAAGCGCGGCATTCAGGTTCGGATCAAGGAAACCACCGAACTCGAGCCAATGCGCTAAAGTCAAGCAGATGCTGATCACCGAGGAACTGATTCGACGGCTGGAAGAATCTGAGGCGCAGCGCCTCGCCGCCATCGGTCGAAGTTCCTCGGGTGATGTTCTGGCCTGGTGCGGCGGTCAGGCGATCTGCGTTGGCAGCGACAGCCCTTGGAGCCAGTGCGTCGGCGCGGGATTGGACGGCGACGTGTCGGAGGAGTCATTCCGCGAGCTCGAAGAGTTCTTTTTCAGCCGCGGTGCGGATGTGGAGTTGAAGGTTTCGCCGCTGGCTCATGCTTCGCTTCGCAGGCTTGCTGTCCGAAGCGCGCAGAGGCTGGATGAGTTCGAATCGATCCTCGTCAGAGAGCCGGATTTGCCCGCTTCGGATTGGCCTCCGCATGTCGAAGTTCGCCCCGTCGCACGCGGGGAGGAGGAGCTGTATGCCATGACTGTGCTGCGCGGCTTCTTCGGAGACGACTACCCCGAATCGCTTCTGCATGCCACCCGATCTTCGTGCCGAAGCATGAATTCGATCGGCTACCTTGCGCTCTTTGATGGGGAGCCTGTCGGCGGGGCGACTTTGGGAGTTGCTTCGGGCATCGTCAGCCTCCAAGGAGCAAGCGTGCTGCCGGATTACCGCAACAAAGGTGTTCATAAAGCGCTGCAGCTCGCGCGGATTCAGGCTGCACGGCGTTATGAGCCGATGGCGGTCACCATGTCGGCATTGCCAGGCTCGATCAGTCAGCTCAATGCGCAGAAGCTTGGATTCACCGTAGCCTACACGCGACCTGCATTCAAATGGAGCGCGAACGCGTAAACTTGATCGTATGATCGAAGGCAAGCTGGTTGACAAGTTCTCGGGACTGTTCATCGCAGGAGGGGTGATGTTTGTCGCCGGCTGCTTCCTGGCCGGACTCTCGATTGTCATCGGCGGCCTCCTGACTCTGGGAATCATCCTCTTCTTTGCGGGGTTGGGGACGCTTGTCTTCGCCGTTCTGCGCGGGCTCCATCACACGATGGGACCGGATTCCGGCAAGCCTGAGATTGTGCTGAATGATGTGTACATCATGGCGATGCTGCGGGTGGACTCAAAGGGGGACATGATCTTTGATCCTGAGGCGTTTGATCCAAGCGAATTGAAGTATCTCGTGCAGATTCAGCACGCTGACGGCACCAAGATTGAATACCGCACATCTCCCGAGGTCTTTGGGAGCATGGGCGAGGGGATGCGCGGAAAAGCCATCGTCCAGGGACGATGGCTTGCGCAATTCACGTTTGTTCCGCCAGGCGCTGGTTCGACTGATCATCTTCAGGAACAGTCGTACCGGGCGTGATGAGAGCTACTTGATGTTTTTGGCGATCCAGTCCTGAACGGCCTTGCTTTGGGCGGCAGTCGGCTGGGGAGTGTCCTTCGGGGGCATCTTCTTGCCCTTCATTTCCGCCGCGCTCTTCTTCATGATCTTGGCGTTCTTCTTCGCCCAATCCTCGGTCATGTTGGCGGGGAAAACGACGCCCTCGGGAGCATATTCTCCGGTGTGGCAGCCTGTGCAGTACTTCTTGATGACGGGAGCGACTTCCTTCTTGAAATCGACCACCTTGGGCTTCGGCTTGGTCTGCGGGGCGGCGATGGCGGGTGTTGAAGACGCCCAGAAAAGGACGCAGGAGGCCACGGCGAGGCCAGCGGCAATGATCGTAGATGACTTCATGTTCGGCTTCCGAAGACTATGAAATGGACGCTCAATGCCATGAATGAGTTTCAATTGACCAAGCGCGAGTTGAAAGTATGACGCAACTGACGGTCTTGGAAGCACCCTCGCGGGTAAAACTTTTGCAGAATGAGCGAATACAATCGCGTCTACAACTTCTCGGCGGGGCCAGGCGTGCTTCCGGTCGAAGTTCTGGAACAAGCCCGCGACGAGATGATGAACTGGCATGGCGCGGGCCTCTCCGTGATGGAGATGAGCCACCGTTCCAAGCCCTTTGATCAGATCATGGAGGAGGCCGAGGCCGACTGCCGCAAGTTCCTGTCGATTCCTGACAACTACAAGGTCCTTTTCCTGCAAGGAGGCGCCAGCCTCCAGTTCACAATGCTCGCGAAGAATCTGCTTCCCAAGGGCGCATCAGCGGACTACGTTGTGACGGGCGAATGGGGCAAGAAGGCGGTCAAGGCGGCCAAGTTGGAAGGCTCCGTCAACGTGATCTGGGATGGCAAGGAGACCAACTACGACCGTGCGCCGGACTACGATTTTCTCAACGTGAACGCTGATGCGGCGTTTGTGCACACGACATTGAACGAGACGATTCAGGGAGTGGATTACTTTGGCGATCCTTGGTTCGACATTCCCGTGATCTGTGACATGAGCTCCAACATTGGCTCGCGGCAGATGGATTTCAGCCGCTATGCGATGATCTATGCGGGCGCGCAGAAGAACCTCGGCCCTGCGGGCCTGACTCTGGTCATCATCCGCGATGACTTCCTGGAAGGCTCAAAC
>JAEYWW010000015.1 GCA_023428805.1 Armatimonadota bacterium
AACTCGGCCTCCGCCGCGATTTCGTCGGCGGTCAGAGCGCCGCGTGGAACCTCGATCATCGTGCCAAAGACGTACGGAATCTCGACTCCCTGCTCCTCAACCACCTTCTTCGCGGTCGCCTCCAACCTCTCGCGGACAAACTTGAGCTCGTTCACATGGCCGACCAGCGGGATCATGATTTCGGGGACGGCCTTGCCGCCCGCCTTGATGACCTGGGCAGCCCCTTCGAGGATGGCGCGGGTCTGCATTTCGACGATCTGCGGGAAGACGATGGAAAGGCGGCATCCGCGCAGGCCCATCATCGGGTTGATCTCGTGCATCGACTCGACGGTGCGGAGAAGGGCCTCCTTCTCCGAATCTACCTTGCCGGTGGCGCGATTCTCGGCCACTTCGGTGATCAAACCTTCGAGGCTCGGCAGGAATTCATGGAGCGGCGGATCGATCAGGCGGATCGTCGCCGGGAGTCCCTGGAGCGATTCGAAGATGCCGGCGAAATCCGCGCGCTGGAAGACCAGCAGTTCGTCGAGCGCGCCCTGACGTTCTTCATCCGACTTGGCGAGGATCATGCGCTGGACGACGGGACGGCGTTCGCCCTCGAAGAACATATGCTCCGTGCGACAGAGGCCGATGCCCTCGGCACCGAAGCGGATGGCCAGCGCGGTGTCGGTGGGCGTGTCCGCGTTGGTGCGGACGCCGAGCCGTCGAAATTCGTCTGCCCAGCCCATGAAGGTGCCGAATTCACCCGTCAGCTTCGGCTCTTCGACCGGAACTTCCCCGGAGATGACCTCACCGAGTCCGCCATTGAGCGAAATGAGATCGCCCTCCTTGATGACTCCGCCATTGTAGGTGAACTGCTTGCCGTGGCCATCCACGGAGATTTCAGAGCAGCCTGCCACAGTCGGGATGCCGAAGCCGCGGGCGACAAGCGCCGCGTGGCTGGTCATTCCGCCCTTCTCTGTGAGAACGCCCTGCGCGGCGAGCATGCCCTTGAGGTCGTCGGGGCTGGTTTCGGCGCGGACCAAAATGACGCGCTGGCCCTGTCCGCCCTTGCCGAGTTCAGCGGCGCGGTCGGAGTCAAAACAGGCGATTCCCGTGGCTGCGCCTGGTCCGGCGGGAAGCCCCTTGGCGATGACGTTGTACTTCGTGCCCGGCGCGATGACCGGAAGCAGGCAGTGATTGAGCAGTTCAGGATCGACGCGGTTGATCGCCTCCTCCTTGCCGATCAAACCTTCCTTCACCTGCTCGACCGCAATGCGGACGGCGGCGGGGCCGGTGCGCTTGCCCGAGCGGCATTGCAGGATGAAGAGCTTGCCATGCTCGATGGTGAACTCGATGTCCTGCATGTCCTTGTAGTGCGCTTCGAGCCGCTTGCAGACATCGTCGAACTCCTTGTAGAGCGCCGGATCCTGGGATTGCAGTTCTGAGATCGGCATGGGAGTGCGGACGCCCGCGACCACATCTTCGCCCTGAGCGTTCATCAGGTACTCGCCAAAAACGACATTCTCGCCCGTTGAGGCATTGCGGGTGAAGGCGACGCCCGTGCCGCAATCCTCGCCCCGGTTGCCGAACACCATCGCCTGGATGTTGACGGCGGTGCCGATCTCATCCGGAATCTTCTCACGGCGGCGGTAGATAATCGCGCGCTCATTGTTCCAGGATCGGAAGACGGCTTCGATGGCGGCCTGAAGCTGGACAAACGCGTCCTGCGGGAACTCCTGGCCCGTCTGCTTCACAACATGCGCCTTGTACCGCTTGCAGAGCTCTTCGAGGCCAGCAGCGTCCACTTCCAGGTCTTCGGTGACGCCCAGTTCTTTCTTCAAATCGGCAAAGAGATGCTCAAAATCGTGCTTGGTGATGTGGTCGTATCTGTCGGAATAGGCGACGTCGCTGAGCATCATGATGAGGCGGCGGTAGCTGTCCCACACAAAGCGCGGATCGGTGACTTTGATCAAGGCGGCGACCGTTTCATCATTCAGGCCGAGGTTGAGAACCGTGTCCATCATGCCCGGCATGGAGAACTTTGCACCTGAACGGACGGAGACGAGAAGCGGGTTGTTCGGATCGCCGAACTTTTTGCCGAGAGCCTTCTCCACATCTGCGAGGGCGGTCTTGGCCTCATCCATCAAACCGGCGGGAAGCTGGCGGTTGTTGTCGTAGTACTCCGTGCAGACCTCGGTCGTGACGGTGAAGCCGGGGGGGACGGGCAGGCCGATGTTGGTCATTTCGGCAAGGTTCGCGCCCTTGCCGCCCATCAGATCGCGCATGGACTTGTCGCCCTCGCGGAAGAGATAAACGCGTTTGTTGCTCATGGTCATCCCAGAACGCCGGGCGATTCGTTGCCCTGCTAACACCGCGGCGACGATGACGCGGATAGATCAATCTGTCGCGGGGAGCATACCTGGGCTCTGTTTTGAGCCTGGGTTAAGGCGGGCCCGATTGTGCGGTCGCTTGAGTCGAGCAGGGATTGTCCTCATTTTGGTGCCTGGCCCGCTTCAACTCTATTCACCAAGGCCATGCTGACTTGAGTCGGCTAGAATAAAGATGAGCATCATGCAGGAAGAGTGCAAACGCAAGGATGTGAGGAGGACATTGTCCGTCATCGTTCTCTATCTCGCGGGACTGGGGATCATTGTTTATGGAGCAGCATGCTGGTCGCCTTGGTTCGCACTGGCAGGATTGCTGCCCGTCTTTGCCAATCTTTCGATCATCGCACACGCAATTCGTGCTGACAAGGATGACCGTGAAACGTTGACGGCTGGGTCAAAACTTCTGAAGTCGCCCAAGGATCATATTGCGTTCGGTCAATTGGTTTCCCTCGTCGTAGGGGTGCCTTTGCTGCACACCGGCTACAAGACTTCCCTTGGACCGTTTGCCCTCGGTTTCATCCTTGTTGCCGGCAACTTCTGCATTGCATTGCTCATGCTTTGCTGGAAGCCGCACTTACTGCATAAATCACCGACTCAGTAGCGGACAAGCGTCGTTGCAGGGGCTGACCCTGCGCTTACTCTGATATGCCAATTGGGCCATAGAACTCATAGTCGAGTGCCCTTTCACCTTCCGCTGGACAGCAGACAACGTTTGTGCGAGACCAATTGGATGGCTCAATCCGCACGCATCTTCCGCCCACACAGATCGGACCTGGGGCAAGGATAAGAGAGAGGACAGCGCAGACAGACAAAGAAAAAGCAATAGCGAATGCCGTTTCTTTCTTGGACATCTTCCACATGGACGAGCCCACAATTCGCTGAAAAAATTTCACCAGTGCAACCTGCATTATAGCGAACGAGTGCCACTATCGACAAAATCCGACTGGACCGAAGTAGTCGCAATCCTTCCCTGTAGAGCCGAGCGAAGTGACACCCATTTCGTATCTGCGCGACCAGTTTGTCCAATCGAGGCGAATCTCCCTGGCGCCGACAAGCGAAGGCCGGATGAGAATGGCCACCCCAGCAACTGCGCAGAGAATCAGAACCAGCGTTCGAGCATCAATGACACGCTCTGCCATGATATTCGACAGACTCATTTCCCTGGGCGGAATGATCGCAAGCGTGCGGCAGGTCTTCACTTCTTTCAACCGAAAGATACGCGGGCGAACCGGTCCCTGCAATCACTCTCAGAAAACCCTCAAAATAGACTCTTCCATGCGGCATCAGCTCGTCACCGTCATCGACTTCGGTGGGCAATACACCCAGCTCATCGTTCGGAGGGTGCGCGAGCAGGGCGTCTACAGCGAAATGGTGCCGTGGACAAAGGCCGCTCAGTATTTCGCGGAGAAGCGGCCCGATGCGGTGATTCTCTCGGGCGGACCACGAAGCGTCCTCGAAGACAACGCCCCCACCCTTGATTTCAGCTTGATCGAAGGCATCCCCACGCTGGGCATCTGCTACGGTCAGCAGCTCATGGCCTATCGGCTGGGCGGTCGAGTCCGCAAGGCGACCGAGCGCGAATATGGGCGGCGCCACCTCGGTCATGCGGTTGAAGGAACCCTGCCCTCCGTGCTCCACAACGACCAGGTTTGGATGAGCCACGGCGACCAGGTCGAGGAGGTTCCGCCCGGATTCCTCGTCTCCGTCAGCACCGATTCCTGCCCGATCGCGGGTTTCGAGAACGACGCCAAGCGGCTGTACGGTGTTCAGTTCCATCCCGAAGTAAGCCATACGCCTGATGGGCGCGAGCTGTTGAAGACCTTCCTCTTTCAGAAAGCCGGATTGAAGGGTGATTGGACGACAGCCAATTTCATCGAGGAATCCGTCGCAAAAATCCGTGCCGAAGTCGGGGACAAGCGTGTTCTGTGCGCCGTTTCGGGCGGAGTCGATTCATCGGTCGCCGCCGCGCTGCTGAGTCAGGCGCTCGGCGAAAATGTGACGTGCGTCTTCATCGACCATGGGCTTCTTCGCAAGGGAGAAGCGGAGCAGGTGGTCGATATGTTCACCCGCGTCTTCCATCCCAAGCTCGTTGCCATCAATGCCCGCAGGCAGTTCTTGGATGCGCTTTCCGGCGTCACCGACCCCGAGCGCAAGCGCAAGATCATCGGGGAGGAGTTCGTCAAATGCTTCGAGACTCACAGCAATGAACTCCAAGGATGCGATTTCCTCGCCCAGGGGACTCTCTATCCCGACGTCATCGAGAG
>JAEYWW010000090.1 GCA_023428805.1 Armatimonadota bacterium
ATGCCGTGCTCCTTGGCCTTGCCCGCAGCCTTTTCAGCCGAAAGCTGAGCGGCGAACGGGGTGCCCTTGCGGCTGCCCTTGAAGCCGACGTGACCCGCGCTCGCCCAGCAGAGAGCGTTGCCCTGCGGGTCTGTGATGGTCACGATCGTGTTGTTGAAAGATGAATGAATATAGGCGTGGCCGTGCGCGACTTGGCGCTTGTCCTTGACCTTTCCTTTGACCTGCTTTCTTGCCATGTTCTAGCCTTTACTTCGCCTTCTTCTTTCCAGCGACGGTCTTGGCCTTGCCCTTTCGGGTTCGGGAATTCGTGCGGGTGTTCTGGCCGCGTGTCGGGAGGCCGCGGCGATGGCGCAGGCCGCGATAACAGTTGATCTCGAACAGGCGGCGGATGTTGGAATAGATGTCGCGCCGAAGATCGCCTTCGACAGTGTAGTCCTCGTCGATGACATTGCGGAGCTTGGCGATCTGCTCGTCGCTCAAGTCTCGGATCTTCGTGCGGGCATCCAACCCGGTCTTTTCAATGATCTCGCCGGCGAACTTGGGGCCGATGCCATAAATGCTCTGAATGGCATACAGCACCGCCTTGTCGCGGGGAAGATCAACACCAGCAATTCGCGCCATGTTTCTTGTTTCCTTTCCTCTTAAATCAGCCCTGCCGCTGCTTATGCTTCGGGTTCTCGCAGATCACGCGCACGACTCCCTTGCGCTTGATGATCTTGCACTTTTCGCAAATCTTCTTGACACTCGCTCGAACTTTCATTTCGCTGCCTTTGGAGGTGCGGGCTTTGCACCTTTTCTGGTCCATCATGCGTCCATCAAAATTGAAGGCACTGGCCCTGGATTGGGGCCAAAGATGTGCCTGACGCAAGCCGGGATTATACCAACCCAATCTGGCCCCGGACGGATCATTAGGCCAAGTTGACCCATCACGTCCTCACTTTGGGCCTTGAGTCCCCACCGACCCGGGTGCCCGCGCATTGCACCTCGGAAGAGGTGCACCACCTTCGATTCAGCTCCGCAGGCCATCAAAAAGCACGACAAAGCGCGAAGCAGGCGATCGCGCACTCCAAAACGCCCCTCCTCCTTTGGGAGAAAGCGTTCAAGGTCGTTCAGTCCTTGTAGCGGAAGATGATGCGCGCGCGTTCCAGATCGTAGGGGCTGAACTGGACGCGGACGCGGTCGCCGGTCAAAATCTTGATCCAGTTCTTGCGCATCTTGCCGCTGACATGGGCGAGGATGACAGAATCGGTTTCGTCGAGCTTGATGCGGAACAGGGCATTGGGAAGATTCTCGACGACGGTGCCGTCAAGGTCCATGCTGCCATCTTTGCTTGGCGGCGGCACATATTCTCTTCTTCGTCTGCGGCCACCGCCGCCTCCTGGTCTGCCCATGTATCTCCGATTTTGCCTATTCGAGCGTCAAAATCTCCGGGCCGTCTTTGGTGACAGCCACCGTATGCTCGAAATGCGCGGAGAGTTTACCGTCTGCGGTGAGGCAGGTCCAGCCATCGTCCAGATAGATCACTTTGGGAGTGCCTTCGTTGACCATCGGTTCGATGCAGATCGTGAGGCCTTCCTTGATCATCGGACCCTTGCCGGGCTTGCCGAAATTCGGGACGCTTGGACTTTCATGGAGCGATTTGCCGATGCCATGCCCGACAAGATCGCGGACGACGTGGAAGCCGTTCTTCTCGACATATCGCTGGACGGTTGCGGCGATGTCGCCAATAGTCTTCCCGATCTTCGCCTGAGCGATGCCCTGGTTCAGGGCCTCTTGAGTGACATTCAATAGCTTCTGGGCAATGGGTGAAATTGTTCCAACCGCGTAAGTTCGGCAGGAGTCGGAGTGCCAGCCATCCTTGATGACTCCGAGATCGATGCCGATGATGTCTCCATCAACGAGGGGGCGATCATCGGGGATTCCGTGGACAACCATGGAGTTGACGGAAAGGCAGGTCGCGGCGGGGTACCCGCGATACCCCTTGTAGCTGGGGATTCCTCCCGCTTCTCGGATCAGTCGATCGGCGAGGTCGTCCAGATGCTTCGGGGTGGTCTTCCCTGGATCAATGGCTTCATAGACTTGGCGCATGGTGCGGGCAAGGATTCGCCCAGACTCACGCATCATCGCAATCTCGGAAGTCTTCTTGAGGATGATCATACGGGAAGCCCCTTGACGACCTCACTGTAGACTGTCTCCACATCCTGATTGGCGTCAACTTCGTGGAAGATGCCCTGACGACGGAAGTATTCGATGACTGGTTCGGTCTCTTCGTAGAAGACGAGCATCCGGCGGCGAACGGTCTCTTCGTCGTCGTCACCCCGCCCTCGATTCGCAAGACGCTGCACGACGACTTCCTGCGGAGCGGAAAGGCTGACGACTGTGTCGATCTTGAGTCCCATGCCTTCGAGGTCCTTCACCAATTCTTCCGCCTGGCGAACCGTGCGGGGGTAGCCGTCCAGGATGAAGCCATGCTGGCGAACCGCATCCTTCCGGAGGCGCTTCGCCATCATTTCGACCGTGATGCCGTTCGGCACGAGGCGGCCCTCATCGATGTATCGCTTGGCGAGCCGCCCAAGATCGGTCTCCGCGTCGATTTCTGCCCGGAAAATCTCTCCCGAGGACAGATGCTCAACCTTCAAGCGATCTCGGAGCAGCGCCGCCTGGGTGCCTTTGCCGACACCCGGCGGGCCAATCAAGATCATTCGGATCGCCATCTGATTCAGCCGCCGAATTGCTTGACCATCAGGTTCGCTTCGATCTGGCGCATCGTCTCCAACGCAACGCTGACCATGATGAGAAGGGAAGTGCCGCTCATCAGGCCGAGTGAAACTCGGACGCTGGGCGCGATCAGCGGGAAGATGAACTGCGTCATCGCCACAAATGAGAGGAACAGGGCGCCGACGAACGTCACGCGGCTGATGATTCCGTTGAGGAAGTCAATGGTCTGCTTTCCTGGGCGGATGCCCGGAACGTAGCTGCCGCCCCGCTTCAGATTGTTGGCGATGTCCTCAACGTTGTAGACCATCGCATTCCACAAGTAGGTGAATCCGAAGATCATCACCATGTAGATGACTGCGGCCACGTAGCCCTGCCATTTTGTGAAGTCGGGGGAGAAGAACTGCGCGATCTGCTCCATCGTGCGATGTCCGTCGCTTTGGGGCGGGAACATGCTCATCAACTGGTACGGCATGTAGAGCAAGGTGATGGCGAAGATGACCGGAATGACGCCCGCCATGTTGACGGAAATCGGAAGGTAGCTGGTCTGCCCGCCCATCGACTTCGTTCCGAAGTTCCGCCTCATGTGCTGGATTGGAATTCGACGCTGGGCCGTGGTGAAGAACACGATGAACCAGGTGGTTGCCAGGAACATCAGGAGCAGGATCGAAACCTGGAAATAGTTGATGACGCCGTCCTGCAATTGGCGCCCGACTTCCTGAACAATCGACGGGAACGAAATGACGATGCCGCCGAAGATCAGAAGCGAGGTTCCGTTGCCAATGCCGCGCTCGCTGATCTGCTCGCCGAGCCACAGCATGATCATCGAGCCAGCCATCCAGAAGATGGCAACGCCCGCCTTCACCAACGGCAGATTTGCGCCGGGAGTGAAGATGTTGGGCGGGAGCTGATTGAGCATCGTGAAGCCCTGGATGAAGCAGAGGACGATTGTGAACAGCCTCGTTCGCTTGTTCATCTGCTTGCGGGCATACTCGCCACCCTCCTGCATCTCCGCCTTCCAGGCGGGAAGGCTCTGCTGGAGAACCTGCATGATGATGGAGGCGGTGATATAGGGGCTGATGCCGAGGGCGAAGATCGAAAGCTTTTTGAATCCGCCGCCGCCCAGCATATTCAGCATCTGGAAGAGCGGATTGCTGGTGTCTGTCATTGCCCGCTGCAGTTCCATGGTGTTCACGCCCGGGATGGGAACTGCGACGTGGATGCCGAGGGCATACACGGCGAAGACGAGGAGAACAAACAAAATCCGACGACGCAGATCGTCGTCGGCCCAGGCGAGCCTGAGAGTCTCCGTCAGGGAGAGCCTCAGGCCCTTGTCGCTGCGGCCTCCGACGCCGCCGCCGAGAGCGCCGCCGGGGTTCACAGGGTTGTCGCCTCTCCGCCGGCTTCAGCGATCTTCTCCGCCGCAGCCTTGCTGTACTTGTGGGCGCGGACGATGAGCTTCTTCTCAATCGTTCCGTAGGCAAGCACCTTCACGCCGTCAAGAACATCGCTGATCAATCCGAGCTGCAGAAGCTTTTCGGGAGTGACCTCTTCGCCAGCCTTGAAGTTCTTCTGCAGGTCATCGAGATTGATGACTGCATATTCCTTGTGGTTGACGTTGCGGAAGCCCTTCTTCACCGGAAGCCGGCGATGGATCGGGGTCTGGCCGCCTTCGAGCCAGGCTGGGATCTGGCGTCGCGCCTTTTGGCCTTTGGTGCCTCGGGTCGACGTTTTGCCCATGCCGCTGCCGATGCCGCGCGCGATGCGTCGGCGTCGTTTGGTCGAGCCCTTGGCGGGCTTCAGCTCATGCAGGTTCATTCTCCGGAATCCTCTTTCTTCTTCTTGGCGGGAGCCTTTTTGGGCTTCGCCTCAGCCTTGGGAGCGTCTTCGTCGGCCTTGGGTTGGGCTTTCGCGGCCTTCTTCACGGGAGCGGGGGCCGCCTGCTCGCCGCGGATGACGCGGCGGCGCTTGACCTCTCCACCCTCGATCTCTTCGACCTTGAGAAGATGCTTCACGTGATGGATCATGCCCCGAATGGACGGGGAATCTTCGAAAGTGTTGCTCTGACCAATCTTGCGGAGGCCGAGAGCATGAACCGTCTTTTTGTTGCGCGGTTCGGCGGCGATGATGCTCTTGACGAGCGTGACCTTAAGCATGGTCCGCCTCCTCCTTGCGGGCCTTGGCGAGCCAGGGCACGAGTTCTCCGACGTCCTTGCCGCGCCGCTGAGCGATGTCTTCGGGAGACTGGAGCTCCTCAAACGCCTTCAGCGTCGCGTAGGCAATGTTGACCGAGTTACGGCTGCCGATGCACTTGGCGAGCACGTCGTGGATGCCGAGGGCTTCCAGGCAATGCCGCGCCGCAGAACCAGCCTTGACGCCGGTACCAGGCGAGGCTGGCTTCAGGACGACGGTCGCGCCGCAATAAGTCGCAGAAACTTCATGCGGGATTGTCGCGCCGATCATCGCCACCGAGAACATGTTCTTGCGAGCCGCTTCTTCAGCCTTTCGGATCGCGTCGGGGATGCCGCGGGCTTTGCCGAGGCCGACTCCGATCTGACCCTTGTTGTCGCCGACCACAACGAGCATCGACCAGGACATGGTCTTGCCGCCCTTGTGGGTCTTCGACACCTTGTTCGACTGAATGACGCGAACGTCGAGCTGCGGCCCGGTCGCATCCGCCGGGCGGGACGACTGGCGTCGCCCGGAAATTCGTGGTCCACCGCGTCCCATATTAGAACTCCAATCCTCCGTCGCGGGCGCCTTCGGCCAGCTTGGCGATCGTTCCGTGGTACTGATAGCCACCCCGGTCGAACACCACGGCTGTCACGCCCTTGGCTTTGGCTCGCTCGGCGAGGGTCTTGCCCAACGTCAGCGCGCCTTCCTGGTTGTCTCCCGACTTCAGATCCTTCTCCTGCGTGCTGACGGCGGCCAGAGTGACCCCGTTCACGTCGTCGATGATCTGGGCGGAGAGATGCTTGCTGCTTCGGTAGACGGCCAGGCGCGGACGCTCGGTCGTTCCGAAAATCTTCTTGCGGAGCCGTTCGTGACGGATGACCCGCAGTTCGCTTCGTGTCTTCACTGCCATGATTTAAGCTCCTTACTTGCCGGCCCTCTTGCCTGGGCGCAGCTTGACGACTTCACCCGCATAGCGCACGCCCTTGCCCTTGTAGGGGTCCGGCTTGCGGGTCTTGCGGATGTCGGCGGCGATCTGTCCGACCAGGGCCTTGTCGATGCCCTTGACGGAGATTGTCGTGCGTCGGGCTTTCTCGTCGATCTTCAACTCGAATTCAATGCCCTCTGGAGCTTCGATTCGGATCGGATGCGAATAGCCGAGATTGAGAAGAAGGTTCTTGCCCTCCATCTGGGCGCGGTAGCCGACGCCGTGGATTTCAAGGTCCTTGCTGTGGCCCTTGCTGACGCCGTCCACCATGTTGTTGATGAGCGTGCGGGCGAGGCCGTGCTGGGAGCGGTTGCGTCGCTGGTTGTTCGGACGCGCAACCGAAAGCTGGCCATCTTCGACCTTCACTTCAAGTTCGCGGGCGATCGGCTGGACGAGCTTGCCCTTCGGGCCTTCGACCGTGACCGTCGCGTGCTCGACGTTGACCGTGACGTTGCTGGGAACCGCAATGGATTTCAGTCCAATTCGTGACATCGTTGGTGCTCCTTACCAGACCTCGCAGATGACCTCGCCGCCGATCTTTCGGCGTCGGGCCTCTCGGTCGGTCATGACTCCCTGGCTCGTGGTGAGGACCTGGGTGGCGAGTCCGCTTCGAATCGGGCGCAGCTCATTGGCTTGGCGATAGACGCGGAGGCCGGGGGTGCTGACGCGCTTGATCGAGTGGATGATCGGCTTTCGTCGGGAGTCGTACTTCAAATGAACTCGGATCGTCGGGAACTTGCCTTCGGTGACCACTTCGGAGCCCTTGATGAAGCCTTCCTGCTCAAGAATGCGGAGGACTTCCAGCTTGATCTTGCTGTGGGGGGCATCGACGGTGAGGTGGCGCGCTTGCAGGCCGTTCTTGACGCGGGCGAGCAGGTCGGCGATGGGATCGCTGTGCATGTTCTGTTCTCCGCGAGCCCTACCAGCTCGACTTCTTCACGCCGGGGAGCAGGCCCTTGTGAGCGCTGCTGCGAAGACAAATTCGGCAGATGCCGAAGAATCGGACGTAGCCCTTGGAGCGTCCGCAGAGGCTGCAGCGATTGTAGCCGCGCACCTTGAACTTGGGCTTTTCCTTCTGTTTGATAATCAAACACTGTTTGGCCATAGATTTATTTCCCGCCGTTCCCGGACCGGTTCGCTTTGGAGGCCAGAATTGAATCCCATCGCGCCTTGCCCGTGGCCTGGCTGTGAAACGCCCGAGACATGCTCCGACGCAAGGGGGGATGATACCAGCGGAGTCTCAGCGAACCTGGGGCCAGCGGGACGCTTCGATGCGCGGGGTGGAGAAATCAGGGCGTTTGGCCCGGGTGGGCATCAAGGATGCGGGCCAGCAGAGCCGCCCAGTGCTGGCCGCGACTGAGCGTGGACGCCCGAAGCTTGGGAGGGGACCAGCCTCGCGGGAGCTCGGCCCTCCAATCGCAACTTTCCTTGGAGGGCCGAACTCCTGTGAGGCCGTGCTCGCTTCCAAGCCTCCTCAAAGCTGTCATATCGCGCCAGCGCAGAGCACTCCGTGATCATCAATTTTCTGAGACGATCAATCAACTTTCACGGCACCTTGTGAGTAGAATGCCGTGCCATGAGCCATCTTAATCTGAAGGAATACGCGATCAAAAATCTGAACGACACCTGCAAGCGCTATTGCGAAGACCTGGAGACGATGTCGGTGGAGCAGTTGACTGAAAAAGTGAACGGCACCGGACGCGCCGCTCTCGATTTCACCGCCGAGACCGCCTTCGTCAACCGAATGTTCGCCGCCAGAATCCGCCGAGATGCGGCCCCTGAATGGCCCTGGAATGATGATTGGCCGACCGCGCCCGAGGGCTACACAAAGGAGGCCGCCATCCAGGACATGAAGGACTCCGTCGCCGAGGTCGTCGCCGCTCTCGAGCCCGTCGCCGAAGACAAGATGACCGAGGAATTCGAGGTGTCCGAGGGCAAGAACAGCACCGCATTCGGCTCCGCAAACTTCGTCTTCATGCACATGATGTACCACTGCGCCCAGCTCAATTACTACCAGGCGGTCAAGGGCGATATGGAGGTTCATTGGTCGGTTTGAGCGGCCACTCCTGCAGAAGCATTTGGCCGACGTCATTGATCTGCGCCGGCCAACGCTCTGTCAGCTACTATTCCCTCTGTGCGAAGTTTGAATAGAGTTTCTGTGCCTTCTCCTCAAGCATCGCCCACGTTCTTACAGGAGTCTGCTGATCGTGAGAATTGTAGGTCCCTATCAACCCGCATGCCTCCATGTCTGGTCGAGCGCTTTGATAAGCCCAGAGCATTTTTTCTGCTTTCTCCTTACCGCTCAAAGCAATCGGATTGTCGCCTTGCGAGATTGCGATCACAGGCGCAAGAAAAAGGGTACTGGTCACGTTGATGACTTTGTTGCCCTCATCTGTCTGGCCTATCAAATACTGCACTCGCATCTGGCGATCAGAATCTTTAATGCTGTATGTTTGAGTTGCGGAAAGTGCATTGGAAGCCTGCTCAAAGAATGGTTCGCCTGCACATGTAAGCTTCCCACCTGCTAGGCGTTCTGCCCTGTCAAGCAAGGCAACCATCTTGTTGCGATCCAATTTGAGCGCGTCGCGTTCTGAGGGCTGAGACAACGCCAAGAGCATATCAGCATCCTTTGTTTCAAGTGCCTTGACTGCTCGAAGTGCTACTTCCCGAGCAGTCAACGGCTTTTGATAAATCCTCCAAACCACCACGCCGGCCGTTCCAAGAAGGATTGCACTCAGAACAATCCACTTGTATGATTCGCTATTGCGTTTTTTATCCGAAGCAAACATGATCTTGCAGTGCGTCGCCGTTGCAGGTGTAGTC
>JAEYWW010000252.1 GCA_023428805.1 Armatimonadota bacterium
CTCCTATGCATGAATTCGCTGAATCCGTCGCGGAGGAATTTCGACTGGCGGGGGCGGCGGAGATCATTGTTGACGGAAGTTCTGTTCTCAACCTGGATCAAGGGCTGATGAGAAGAGTTCTCCGAAATCTCATTTCAAATGCAGTCAGGCACACGCCAGAGACGGGCAAAGTCACCATTGCCTGCCGCCCAGATGGCTTCGCAGTCAAGGACACCGGTGAAGGCATCTCACCCGAGCACCTCCAGCACCTCACCGAAAGATTCTATCGGGCCAACACAGACCGCAGCCGATCCAGCGGCGGCACCGGCCTCGGGCTTGCCATTGTCAAGTCGCTCGTCGAAGCTCACCAGGGGACCATGCGCATCGAAAGCCAACTCGGCGTCGGAACTCAAGTGACGATCACAGTGCCACAATCGCGGGCATGAGCGAGATTGAAATCATCGTCGCCAATCTCAGTGCGGTGGCAACTCCCGAGCGCGCCACCTACGAAAAGAACTATCACAAAAGCTCACTGACATTTTTGGGCGCGAACGTTCCAGCCCAATCCGCAGAAGCACGCCGGATACTACGCGAGAACAAGCAGATTGATCGAGCCGCGATGCTGACCCTGTTCGGGGCACTCTGGGAGACCGATGTGCATGAATTGAGGGGAGTCGCCTGCAGTCTGCTCTGTCTGCGCAGCCGCCTGTTGATTCCTCAGGACATGGCCTTCCTCAAAGAGAAGATCAAGGAATCCAAAGGCTGGGCGCATGTTGACACTCTCGCCGCAAAACCGCTCGCAGATCTTGTTCTGTCGCATGGCTTGGAGGGCGAACTTGATGAATGGGCAATTGACGAAGATTTCTGGATCAGGCGTGCTTCCATGCTTGCGCTCCTCAAACGACTCTCCGCAGGAGATATGGGAGAATGGCCGAGATTCACGCGCTACGCGGAAGGGATGCTTTGTGAGAAGGAATTCTTCATCCGCAAAGCGATCGGATGGGTGCTCCGGGAGGTCTCAAAGAAGAATCCCAATCCCGTGTTCGATTTTCTCCATTCGCACCGGAATGCAGCTTCGGGCTTGACTCTGCGCGAAGGCGCGAAGCATCTGCCGCCTGAAATGCGTGATCAACTCGGCCTGAGAGCGTGAAAAAACGGGCTCTCCAGTAAAGGAAAGCCCGCATCAAGCTTGCAGAGGGTGCTGCGGGATTAGTTGGCTTCGGCCTTGGCGATGGCGGCCTTCAGCTCGCCGAGGCCCTTCTCATCAGCCTTGAGGTTGACGAACTTGGCGACGACTTTGCGATTCTTGTAGACGAAGACCGTGTTCTTGACTTCAGAATCGGTGTTGACCTTGTAGTTCTTGATGGCTTCGTCGCTGATGCTGAGCTTGGTGACGGCGATGTTCTCCATCTTGTTCTTCTCAGCCTTGGTGGCGAGCGCATCGACCTTGGTTTCGCACTTCTCGCACATGGTGAGGTTGATGACGAAGCCCTTGAGATCGGCCTTGCTCTTGGCGACCGAGCCGCTGAGGGTCTTCATGATCGCGGTGACATTCTCATCGCTGTCATGGTTGACCCAGACCTGGACGGCCGGGCGGGCGCCGTACTTGCAGGGCGGGCAGGTGTCGGTGCCCTTGTCCGGACCTGAAACATGGGTCGGGTGGAACGGAGTGACCATCTCGCCGACTTCGAGGCCGGACTTCACACCGAAAGCGTAGACAGCGGAGGCCACGGCGGCCATGCCCGCACACGCGAACAAATACTTCTTCATGCGAATTTCTCCGACCCCAAATTGCTCAAGGGTCATACGCATATTCTAATGGCAAATATGTTGTATTTGTTCCTTTTCACAGAATTTTAGGTCGAAGAAGGCCCCGGGAAACCCCGGGGCCAACCTCCATCATCCCATCCCTGGATGCCCAGCTCATCGCTGGGTCGTGAAGCTTGTGAAGTAGATTTTGAGAACTGGCCCCTCGTCAGCATCCCAAGAGGGATTCTCAGGATGGAAGTCCTTCTCGAGGCCATGATGCTCCTCGTCATGATCCTCATCCTTCTTCTTTTTCTTCTTGCCTTTGGCCTCCTCGCCGTGGGCGCTGGCATGGAAGGCGTGGTTCATCGCGTAAGCCAGCTCATACTTCAACCGCTGCTTGCCAGCGGTGGTTGTGATGTCGTCCAGCCGTTTGCTGGTGAGCACTTGGATGATCGCGTCCTGCACTGCGGGAGAGACCGAGCCTTTGCCTCCGTGCCCATCTCCGCCGGAGGTGATGGATTCACCTTCGGCGCAGTGCACCGTGATCTTGGTGCTGAGATAAGTTGATCCATCGGAGAGATTGACGAGGAATTCTCCCGCTTCTTCCGGGTGTCCCAGCGCGATTTCGGGCTCTTCCTTCTCCTTGCCCCCATCCTTCTTCGTCATGAAGTAGCCGCCGCCCAGTACGACGACGACGATGGCAATGATGACGGGCAGTTTGCTGCCCTTTTTGGCTCCTTCCTTGGCTGCTGACATTCCCTTGATGGCCCCTTACAAACCTGTCATTCCATACAGGCTCGCAAATTTCACATGGACCCAGGGGAATTTCTCAGGACTTCGGCTTGATCTTCAATTCCTTGGTCGTGTAGACAGAAACTGGGGTGCCGATGGGAACGGTGATGCTCCGGCCCTTGAGAGTGTTTCTGAGCGTTTTGTCCACCGACCCAACCAGCTTGCCCATCTCACCAAGCGCCATGGCGGCGACGACAATCTCGCTGCCGTTCATTCCCTTGATGTTTCCGTTGATGATCTTGTCCATCGATCCGCTCAGTTCATCGAAGTCTTTTCCAGTCCGCTGGTCTTTGCCCTGCAGAAGTTGATTGGTGTTGGGCATATCCATCGTTTTGGCCGCATCGGCCAGAACCTTCTTCATATCTGGAGCGGTGAGGTCAACCTTCTGCCCGCTCAGTTTGCCGCTGAGGGCGGTGATGGCCTTCTGAGTCTCATCATGCTGCCACATCGCCTCGATCGCATCGCCAGCATCTGCCTCGCCTGCATTGCGACGGGTGAACTCATAGTCCTTCTTCGGGTCAGTTTTGTCAACCGCAACTGGAGAGGATTGCGCGTCCACTGTCTTGACTGGATTGAACTTGGCTTCGAGACGTGCGGGCTGGTTGACCAGTGTCGCGGCGAGCGAACCGCCCCGCGAACGCGTGACTTCTCCTGTGACAATCGTGCCGGCTTCGATCAAGACGCGCCCGCTGCTGTCCTTGATGTCCTCGGCGACCACGAGCGGAAAACTCTTCCCAACTTCGGACTTCCCAGCGTCCAAGTTTGCCAAGGTGAGGAGCTTGACTTCCGTTCCGGCGGGGAGCGTGCTGACCGGGCCGGGAATGAAGGGCACTTCCCATTTCCCCGATTTCACCTGCCAGGCGCCGTAGCCAAAGGCTCCCAGAACCGCCACTCCAATGATCGCTTTGACCGCTTTCATCTCAAAAACTTAAACGCTTCCGAAGGCCATCAGGATTCAAAACCGGGACCGGGCTAAACTGAGTCCATGCTGAAAGTCGCGGTGGATGGGCTCGCGTTCTATGCCTATCATGGAGTTCCAGATGCCGAACGCGAGTTGGGGCATCGCCTGACCGCCGACATTGAAGTGCTCTGCGCGATGGATGCCTGCGAGTCGGACGAAATCGAGGATGGTGTCGATTACATTCAGCTTGCCGAGATCCTTTTGGAAACCAGCGAAGCGAGGCAGTACCACACCCTGGAAGCGCTGGCTTACGCCTACTGCCGTCAGATTCTCCGCCAATTCCCCATCGTGGACGAAGTCTCCATCCATCTTTCCAAGCCAATGCCGCCCGCACCCATCATTGGCGAGGCCGTGGGCGTGAGCCTGACATTGGAACGCAACTAAAAAGCCCGCTGAATTCTTCAGCGGGCTTTTGGAATGAGAAAGTCAGTTAGTCGACTTTCTGCATTTCGAACTTCATGTTCATCGGGGGCATGCCCTCGGCGAAGCTCGCGTCATTGATCGTGCCATCAATGCGATACGGGTCGCCGCTGTCACGAAGCACCCACATCGTGCCCATCGAGCCCATCGGCTTCCCGGGCGTCTCCAGTTCGGAGAAGGCGTAGGTGAGCTTGTAGACCGCCTTGCCATCCTTCTCTTCAAGAGCGTCAAGAGTGAATTTAGCGCGCGCCTTCGGAACGTTCTTCTCCTTGTCGCCCTTGAACTCGTGCGTCCAAGTCTCGCCGATCTTCAACGGCTTGTCGGGATAAACAAAAGCCTGCATCTGCTCCAGGCGAGGGTTGTTGACCATGTCGTTGGCGTCGGACTTGATCAGTTCGCCCCGTCGGGACATGACGCGGGTCACATCGGGAATCTCAGTTCCGCCACCCGCCATCTGGGTCATGTCCTCGCCGTTCATGAACAGCTCGAACTTCGAGATCTTCGAGGTCACCGTGATCTGATCGTCAACGATGTTCTTGACCTCGCTCTCGGTGGAAATTCTCACTTCCAGCGGCATCGGTCCCTGCCCGAAATCCATGTCGCCGGTCATCTTCATCTGATACTTCGTCTTGTCGCCCTTCTTCGGATTCCACGCCAAAGTGTGGGTGTCCTGAGCGGCCACGGCGAAAGCGGAAACGGCGAGAATGCCCGCCATAGAAATCATCGCAATGCGCATACCATCTGATTGTACGTTTTTTGCCATTTGAGGTTCCAAAACATGAGCATAAAATCAAAACCTGTCTTAGAATGAAACGTTAAGGCCATAGGTCTTGGGGTTTTCAATCATGAGCTGGCGCGAGGGCGACAACGTTGGTCAGATGGCCATTGTAGACTGCTTCAACCTGCTTCGCCCGGATGCGAAGTGGGTTGAAGAATCACGGGAAGGGTTCACTTGGTGGCCCGGGGACTTGGGTCAGAGAATCTGGTCCGAAGGATGCCTCTTCCAACACGGTCGCTCCACCTACCGCGTCCATGCGGAAACCGATCTCGTTCGCGGCAAGGCCCACCTGCGCGAGGAGGCCATCGGACTTGCGACAAAGCTGAGTGAAGGCTGGCTGTTTGCCGGCATCTATGACCAAAAAGAGGAGAAATTCCTCTTCACCACCACGCTGTCCATGGTGGAGGATCAATCCAGCGACATCCGTCAGCTTTTCCGTGCCGCCGCAGCGATGCAGGTGGTCGAGGCATACGATTTTGCCAAAGAACTGGTGACCGAGACCCGCGCAAGCCGGGCGATCAGCGGCCACAAGACAAATGGACTGCGCATGGATGTCGATCCCCATCTCCACGAAGTGCAGACCGAAATCATCGTAGCCGGTCAGGCTGACGGTTCATGGCGCGGTGATGAGAGCGATTGGGTGCGCACATCCTGGATTTTTGAACGCGAGGCGCAGACTTTCGAGACAGACAAGGCATCGGTGATCCGGGCTACATTTGAATGGGACGCGTCTCCCGGCATGATCGAGGTGCAGATCGACTGCAGCGAACGTCATGTCCGACTCGGCAACGGTCTTTTCGGCACCCTCAAGATTCCCCTGCGACTCTCGCCGGAGCACTCCGCCATGCTTGTCTTGGAGATGAACGAAGCCGAGCGGTCGGGCAACACCCGTTGGCAGAACATAGGAAGCTGGTCGATCCATCAGGGAGCGCTTGCCTTCCGCATCTTCGTTCCGAACTGGGCGTATCACGAGGAGACTCTGCACGACATCGGAGTCAGCATTGCCGCAAGAGCGCATTGGGCGAATGAGTTCTTCATGGAGAAGAAACGCCAAGCCAGCGCGGCTCCAGCTTGAAGTTGGGTAGAACATTCTCCAATGGGGTTGTTCGGCAACAAATTTGGAATCAAGAAGGGTGACGCTCATTCTTTCTGGGATTGGTTTTCCCGAGAAGCGCCGGTCATCGCACGAGAGCTGCCGTCCAATTTGAGCCAGAAGACGATCCAAGATTTAGGCAAAGCACTGGACTCCTGCGAGAAAGGGATTGCCTGGGAAATTGGTCAGAACAAGGAAGGGGTCAATGAACTCATCATCAGCGCTGACGGCATTCGCGAGAACATTCCTCGCGTGCAACGGCTTGTCCAGGCCGCGCCGCAGATTCCCGGCTGGCGGATAGTCGCCTTCCGGCAACGAACGTCAGGCATGAGCCTTCAATTCGGCCCGCACAATTTAGATGACATGACGGTGCTCTTTAGACCAGATGATGGATTGCCCGTTCATGCCACTTACTATGTTCCAGGCATGGAAGCAGGGCGGGATCGTGTGATGGGAGCCGTCTTTCTGCTGCTGGACTGCACGATTGGGGAATGGGATGTCATGACGTGCATCGGCGAGGTTCGGCTGGATCACCCGGCCGCCGCGCCGCCGGATGCAGTTCCGCTGTCCGAGCTGCCAGCCCTGATCGACAGTCGAAAGGCGAATCGCACCTGATTGTCACTGAGTTTTAGACCGCAGAAATTCACTCAATGCTTCGGGGTTGTCTGTGCCGATCAGGTCCACTCCTTCCCGATGGAGCACCTCCCAGACCGCAGGTTTGTCGGGCGTGGCCCAAAATCGAATCTTGCGCTTGTTCTTATGCGCACGACCCACCATCTCCCGCAGCTTCGACAATTGAACCTCCGGCATTTCGCCAGTTCCGAACCAGATGAAGTGCGACAGCCAGCTTTCGCTGATCAATGGAATTCGAGCATCTTCCGGCAGATCCAAGTCCGATGCCCTTCCGTCATAGGCAGTCAGGTGATCAATGTCGTTGAAGATGAGTTCCTTCGGACGATCTCCACTGATGACAACCTGAACCTTGTCTGCCCCGATCATCTTTCGGTAGGGTTCCAACTGCTTTCTCAGCACCCTCCAGGCCTCCGCTCCATCCTTCTTGATGTCAATCAAAAGGATGGAGGGAACGTGCTTCCCGGCACTGAATCGCTCGTAGATCGGTTTGAGATAGAGCCTGTTCAAAGTCTTGTCGGCATCAACTTTGTCTCGGTCATGCGCGACGAGCAGTTCCCCATTCACCAGAAAAACATCCGCCTCGACTGAGCCGAAACCCAGTTCCACCGCCTGCTCCAGCGGTCTCGAGCGTTCGTAATCGTTGTGCGAGTGAGCCCGTGGCAGTGCCTGCTGCTGCGAAGCCACAAGAAGAAGAAGAAGCGGGGTCATTCGGAAGCGCTCTCTTTCGGGCGAAGAACGCAGAGGATCAAGCCCACCGCGGCCAGGCCTGCAATGCCAAGGGGCGCGAGAATCGGAGGCGGCTTGGGGAGGTAAACGATGACCGGGCCTTCGTCCACGATCTCATCTTCAGGTTCTTCGGATTCAGGCTCTTGGGCATGGACGATCATGGGCTGATAGGCGAAGAGCTTGCCGATGTCGCCCTTGTTCTTCTCAAGGTGGAACCAGAAGCCGACGCTTGCGACCGCGATTCCCAGGACATAAACCGCCGCAAGAACCCACCGCAGTTTTGCGACAAAAAATGCCCCAATGATGCTGGCAAGTGCTGCCGTCCAGGAGTAGTAGATAGGAATCCAAGCCTTGGTCTCTGTATCCAGCACACGCTTATGCTCGTACTTGATCTCAATCGCCATGATGACGAAACCGATGAAGAGAGTCAGGAAGATCAGGCGATCCCTGTTCTTGAGCATGATCTGAGTTTACGTTACAGCCGTGTGAATTTGTGCCTCAGAAGCGTCCAAAAAGCTTCGGGCGCATCTGTCCAGCGAATCTTCTTCCCCGCCTCCTTGTTGCGCGGCTCATATCGGATCGGCACTTCATGGATGTGCTCGCCCATGCGAATCGCCTTGGCGGTGACTTCGGGGCAGAACTCGAAACGCTCGCACTGCAGGTCCATATCGACCAGAAGATCGCGCCGGAAAGCCTTGTAGCAGGTCGCCTCATCGGTGATCGTCCTTCCGTAGAGAACCCGAACCGCCATGCGAAGGAGGACATTCACGAGTTTGTTGGGCAGGGCCATTCCCTTCGCCATGCCCTTCGTGAATCGGCTGCCATACACCACCCCGTAGAGTCCTTTGAGGATCGGTTCAACGAGCATCGGTATCTCTTCGGGGAAATACTCCAGATCGGCATCCTGAATGACAATGACCTTCCCGGTGGCGTATGCGAGGCCGCTTCGGATCGCGCGCCCCTTCCCTCCCGGCCTCTCATTTGTGATGACGACGATGCGGTCGCGGTATTCATCGAGAATGGCCCCAGTGCGATCTGAGCTGCCGTCGTTGATCACAATCGCCTGGACAGAAAGCGGCAAAGCGAGCAGGCGTTCGACGACTTCGCGGATGGTGTCCTGCTCGTTCAGCGCTGGCACCAAAATCGTGACATCAGGAGATGCGGTCTCGCTCATCGAACGCCCGCTAGGATACTCGCCCACCGCCTCCATTCGTTGCCTGTCATGATCGGTGGCATGAGCGAGCGATTCGATGTGCTCATCAGAGGCGGCATCGTCGTTTCTTCCTCGGGGCAGATTCGGGCGGACATCGGGATCCGCGATGGGCGCATCGCCGCCTTGGGCACGGTGACCGGAGACGCCGATCATCTCATCAATGCGGCTGGACTGCACATCCTTCCGGGAGCCATCGACACGCAGGTTCATTTCCGGGAACCCGGCCTGGAACACAAGGAGGACATCGAATCAGGAACCCGCGCGGCGGTGATGGGTGGTGTGACGACCATCTTTGAAATGCCTAACACTATTCCCGCGACAACCACTCCCGATGCGCTCCAGGACAAGCTTGATCGCGCCCAAGGGCGGGCCTGGAGCAACTATGCATTCTTTGTCGGTGCGACGGCGGAAACAGCCAGTCAGCTTGCCGAGTTCGAGATGCTTCCCGGCACGCCGGGGATCAAAATTTTCATGGGAAGCTCAACGGGCGACCTTCTTGTGGAACAGGATGCGGCCGTTCGCGAAGTCCTTCTCAACGGCTCACGCCCCGCTCCCGTTCACAGCGAGGATGAGCAGCGGCTCCGCGACCGCAAAGCCCTCATCAGCGAGCACCCCCATGCAAGAGAGCACCCTTTCCTGAGAGATGCGGAGGCGGCGCGGCTCTGCACGGAGAGGCTGATTCGGCTGAGCGAGGAGACTGGCAGACCCGTTCACAACCTGCACATCTCCACCGCCGACGAGCTGCCGCTCATTGCCGATGCGAAAAAGAGGGGTCTCAAGGTCACGTGCGAAGTCACTCCGCAGCACATGACGTTGAACGCAGACCTTTATGAATCTCTGGGGAATCTGCTTCAAATGAACCCGCCCATTCGAAGTGAAGACCACCGGGCAGCCATCTTCCAGGCGATGCAGGAAGGATTATTCGATGTCGTTGGCAGCGATCACGCACCGCATACATTGGAGGAGAAATCGAAGCCCTATCCTCAGTCGCCCAGCGGAATGCCAGGTGTGCAGACCCTCCTGCCTGTCATGCTCGATTGGGTCAACAAAGGTGCATTGAGCCTTGAGAAGCTGACCGCCCTCACAGCGGAAAACCCAGCCGAACTCTACGGGATCAAGAACAAGGGGCAGATTCGAGAGGGGTTTGATGCTGACCTTGCGCTGATTGATTTGAGTCAGAAGTGGATTGTGGAAAAAGATTGGCTGCAGAGCAAGTGCGGCTGGAGCCCCTATGAAGGATGGAGTCTCACCGGCCGCCCGATTCATGCCCTTGTGAACGGCGTCTGGACGGTGCGCGATGCCGAACTGCATGAGCCTGCGGCAGGGAGAATGGTGGAGTTCACATGGAAGAGTTGAGAAGGCACCTGATTCAAGGAATTGAATACGATCTTTGGGCGAACCTGCAATGGGTCGAAGTTCTCGAACAGATCACCGACGCCGAACCCGTCATGCGCCATGTGGCATGGGCGAATCAGATTTGGCTTGGCAGGGTCTGTGGCTCGCCCCTGGAAGCTGAGCCTGACATTGCACTTCAAGCCCAGTTGAAGGATTCCGCAGCGCACTGGAGGGAGATTCTTGCGGGCGAACCGCCTGCAAGGGCCATCGAGTGGACGCGAATTCGAGATGGAGTGCATCAGTCGGGCACTTTGGAATCCATTGTCAGACACGTCATCAATCACGGGACCTACCACCGTGGACAACTGAGGGGACTGGCCCAAAGTCAGGGATTCGACGCCTTTCCGGAGACCGACTTTATTCTTTTCGCCAATCGCTTCCCTCAAAATTGAAGCCCGCCCCGACGCGTCGGGGGGGGCTTGAACCGAAGGTGGAGGA
>JAEYWW010000253.1 GCA_023428805.1 Armatimonadota bacterium
CTTCAGGGCCAGGTAGAGCGCGCCCGCTGCCAGCAGCATCGCGGGGACAGACATCTGAGCGATGGGCCACTGTCCGGCTCCGGCGAGCCCATAGACGATAAAGAGAAGACCGTAGGCCGCCGCCAACATTCCGCGGGTCGAAAGCTTGAGGGCGGGGGATGTCAAGAGGATCGCCAAGGCGAGGATGAGGAGAGCAGCGATGCGAAAACCAATCTGCCCGACCGAGATGGCATAGCCGAGCGCGGTCGCCACCACTCCTGCACCCAAGATCAGCCAACCCGGCCCTTCTCGCTTCATCCCGCTAGATTAAACCTGAGGCCTTCGGTTGAAGTTCGCAAGGGGTGTGCCTCAAACTAGAGGCCATGCGAATCCTTCTCACCAACGACGATGGCGTGAACGCACCAGGAATGAGGGCGTTGGTGGAGGCGGTGAAGGATTTCGGCGAGGTCAAGGTTGTCGGACCGGACCGTGAACGCAGCGCCTGCGGCCATGCGATGACGATGCGCGACCCTCTGCGGGTGAAGGAAGTCCACACGCTGCCTGTTGAAGCCTATGAAGTCAATGGATTGCCCGTGGACTGCGTGAATGTGGGCTTGACCGAGTTCTGGCCAGAAGGATGCGATCTGATTCTGAGCGGGATCAACAACGGTCCGAATCTGGGCTTTGATGTGACCTATTCCGGAACGGCAGCCGGAGCGATGGAGGGTGCGATCAACGGAATCCGATCGGTCGCGCTCAGCATGGCGAACTTTGTGGATGGAGCCCCGCTGCACTACGAAACGGGACGGCAATGGCTGCAGGAGAGCTTCGAAATGGTGGTTGGTCTGCCGCTTCCGCGCCTCACTTTCTACAACATCAACATCCCGGCGATTGCGTTTCCCGAGATTGAGGGCCACTCATTCGTGAGGATGGGGGAGCGGGTCTACAAAGATCGTGTCGAACGGCGCGATGATCCCTGGGGGAGGCCCTATTGGTGGCAGGGAGGCGTAGTTGTGATGGACCCGACGGAGGAGGGCACCGATGTCTGGGCCGTCTCGCGCGGGCAGGTTTCAATCACGCCGATCAGCCTGGACTGGACTCAGCACGACCTGCTTCGGAAGCTCATCACTTCTTGACCTGCGGAACCCAGAAGATCGAATCTTCGGACGAGACGGTTTTGCCGGATCGGGACCGCACCTGAGATTGGATCAGCTTTTCGCCCAGTTCACCCGCCAGCTTGAATTGTGACTGCGGAGAATATGGGGTCCATTCACTCCATTCGCCATCGCCCAGACGAAAGCGCATATCCTTGGCATCCTTGGAGGCGTAGACGTAGAGGTCAACGGTGTCATCCTGAGTTGAATAGGCATCAAGGTCGATGATCAGCGGATTGCCCTGGTCGCCCCAGGAGTAGTTCATCACCCAGAGGCGTTTGTAGAGCTTGGACTTCTCGTTCTGTGAGAATCCCGCCCCGACGTAGCGATAGTCCTTGCTGAGGATGTTCTTGCGGTGTCCCGTGCTGTTCATCCAGGCGATGACGACTTCCTGCGGGTCGCTCTGGTTGGCCGCGATGTTCTCTCCGACTGGCTGAAGGAATCCACTCGCCTTGGCACGACCGTCCGGGTCGCTGCCGTCGGAACCGTAGTGACCATAGTGCTCTTTGGACGCCATGAATTCCGCGTAGCTCTGCGATGCCTGCATCAGGTTCGGGTGCGCTTTGAGAGGGGGCAGGTTCTCCCGCTGCCGATAGTCGTTCACACGCACGACCATTTCATGCGGCCATTCGAGGGCGGATGAGTAGGTGGAAGTGCTGGCGAGAGTGAGGAGAATGAGCGGATTCATCGCTGGTAGTAAGTGATCTCTTCCACGTTGGCCGTTGTACTTTCACATCCAAAGGACCCGATCTGGCATCTCTACGGGCGTTGAAAAGGTGGGATGGATGACAAGAGGAAGGTGACCCGCCGCCGGGTGCTCTTCAGCGCGGTGGGCGGGGCGTTCGCGCTTACGGGCTTGGACGCCTTCGTGGTTGAACCGCGCCTAGTTCAGGTCGAAGATTTCCGCTACCCCATCGCCGATCTCCATCCCGACATGGACGGCTTCAAGATCGCCTATTTGAGCGACTTTCACCTTGGTAATTCGATGCCTCCCGATTTTGTGAACGAACAGGTGCGGAGAGCGATGAGCCTGAAGCCGGATGCGATCATCCTGGGCGGAGACTATGTTCACCATAGCCGCGAAGCCCTTGCCGAGATCAAGCCAGCTCTGGATGGGATCAGCGCCAGGATGGGCGTATTCGCCACAACGGGCAACCACGACTACGGGCCGGGGATTGAGGAGACCTGCGAAGAAATGGAGAAAGCGGGCGTCGAGATGGTCCGCAATCGGCTGGTCAAGCTGGAAAGAGGCGGTGGAGTGGTTCAACTGGCGGGAGTCGATGATTATTGGCACCTCTTCCACGACCCAGTGCCGTTGCTGAAATCTGCAAATCAGGATGCGCCGGTGATCCTCCTTCAACATAACCCCGACATGGCGGAGGAGTTCTCTGTTTCGACGAGGATCGATCTGCAGTTGGCGGGGCACATGCACGGAGGACAGGTGAGGGTTCCCTGGGGGCCAGCTCCGCTGGTGCCGAGCAAGTACGGGCAGAAGTTCCGCGAGGGGCTGGTGCAGGGGAAGTCGTACCCGGTCTATGTGTCGCGGGGGATTGGCGGGGCCGCTCCATTGCGTCCGCGATTTTGGAGCCGCCCCGAAATCACGCTCATCACGCTCGTTTCTTCGGTAGCCTAATGGCATGGATGCGGAAGTCTTCCAAATCGCGAGCCTTGAGGCTGATTGTCCGATTGAGCTTTTGACGCGACGGCGGATCCAGGGAGCACAGATTTTGTTTGCGGAGGTGCGGCTGGCAAAGGGCTGCCATGTTGCGTTCCACCAGCACCCCAGCGAGCAGGTTTCTTATCTGGTGTCGGGGCGTGTGCGATGGATTTTGGGCGAGGAGAAGAGGGAGCAGGTGATCGGGCCAGGCGAGGTTGTTCTGCTGCCCGGCAATGTTCCTCATGCGGTGGATGCCTTGGAAGACAGCGTGATCATCGACATTCTGAGTCCGCCTGCGGCGATGGGCGTGGATTCGCAGAACTCTTAAACGGGTGTCGCCGCTGAAGCTCGGCAAGCCTCGGCGCATTCGCGGCAGGCTTTCGCGCACTCCTGGCAGTGGTGGTGTTCGTGTCGTTCGCACACTTCAGCGCAGCGGATGCACTCGCGGGCGCAGTCGGCGCAGTGGCTGTTCGAACCTGACCGCATCACTTCAACGCAGTGGCGGCACATCTCCGCACATGCTTCGCAGGCGTGGACGCAGTCCTGCATATCGGTCAATCTTCGGCAGGCATCCGCACATTCGTCGCATTCTTCGGCGCACCGGGTGCACATTGTGATGCAGTCTTGAAGTTCCTGGGTCATCGCCATTGATTTCTCCGTGGTAGTTCCAACGACGGTGTTCTGCCGCGATTGCGGGGATCGGTTGACTTTTTATCCCGGTGGCCCCCAGTAGATCGAGCCGGTAATTCTCCGGCGTTACTGATATGAACGAAAACTCTCAACAGAGCCTCCGGCATCAGGCGATGCTTTTGGGGCCGGGGTTTCGGGGGGAGCGGCGGGACGCGGATGACGCGGAGCGGCGCACCCTGGCCCAAGCGATAGCAGCGGCGGGAGACAATCCGCCGATCTGGCTGAGCGAACCCTGCGCCTGGGTGGATCGCGAGGCGAAGCTCTTTGAATCGGGCGACTATCCCGACAAGGGCGTGACGATCACCGCCGACTGCCTGACCCAGCTTGCAGACCGATTTTCGCAGCCTGTTCCCGTGCTGATTGAGCACGCCGATGCGCCGCTCGAAATGGGATGGCTGACAGCGGTCGAAGCGCGCGGCGGGGAACTGTTCGGCACGGTTTCGCTGACGCACGAGGCCAATCAGCTTGTCAACAAAAGTCGGGCCTTCTCGCTTTCGCTGGGACTTTCCAAAGACCTCGGCGAAATCCGCGAAGTGAGCCTGGTCCGCCGTCCCCGAATCGCCTCCGCGCGGCTGTTCGCCTCGGAAGGCTTGATCTTCTGGGGCGGCCTGGACGAAGCCTCGACTTGGAAGGCGCGCTGCGCGGAACTGGAATCCCAAATCGCGGGCCGCGAAGCGGAGAAATCCCTCGAATCACTCGTGAGAGAAGGACGATTGACTCCGGCGCAGGCACCGATTTTCAGAGCCCTCACCCGGGCGTCTCAGTCGGTTGATTTCGATGGCGAGTCCATGCCCCTCGCGACTCGTGTCCAGAAGCAGATCGAACACG
>JAEYWW010000176.1 GCA_023428805.1 Armatimonadota bacterium
ACGATGTGACCACCGAGCACGTCCGCGAGGCATTGGAAGTCCTTCAGCCCACCGTTGTCCTCTCTCAATTGGAGATTCCTCTGGAGGCGGTCGTGGAGGCCTCCCGTCATCCCCGCTTCATCCTCAACCCCGCCCCCGCGCGGCGGCTTCCTGATGAGCTGCTCGCCAACTGCCATCTGATCACGCCAAACGAGACAGAAACAATGGAGTTGACGGGCGTCGCGCCCATCGACGAGGCATCCTGCGCCCGCGCGTCCCGCGAACTCTTCGCCCGGGGAGTCCAAAACGTGATCATCACCCTTGGAGAACAGGGCTGCTACTATGCCTGTCCTTCAGGAGGCAGAATCTTCCCCGCTCCGAAAGTTGAGCCCATCGACACGACTGCCGCGGGCGACGCCTTCAATGGCGCGCTCGCTCATTTTCTGGCCGATGGCTTAGATTTTGATCAGGCTATTCCGCCAGCCTCAGTCTACGCCGCACTCTCCACCACCCACCCCGGCGCGCAGGAATCCATGCCCACGCGGGAGGCTTTCGACGCATTTCGGAGCAGTCTGAGCAATTCGGGATGAACTTCAGGCGGTTTTCCCGGTACTTCTCTCTAGGGCCTCTGTAGCGATCAATCTGGAGGCGCGTCGGAAATACGGATGACTCTGTTTGATTCTCTCCATCTGGGCCGCCCGAAGCCAAAAGCGGGCTGCTCTCCTGTGGAGGTCAATGCCCATTTTCAGAAGTGGATCGGCCCGGACGATGGAAGGTCATTGCAGGACGGATTCATCGACGTCCGCCACATTCCCGCCACCGAAAACCTGCCCTACGACGTGATCCATACATCGGGGATGTCCTCCCACCCGCTGAAGACCAAAAAAGGTGAAGAGGAATTCGCGGAGTTCATGATGCTCCTGCCGCCGGACGGATTCCTCGGCCACGACCCAGAATGGCCAGTGCGCGAGATGCACCGCTTCGCTCAGATGTTTCACGAAATGAGCGCGGGTGTGGCCGAATTCATCACGATCCCCATCGCCGAGCCCGCCACCGGAACTTCGTTCTCCGCCCTGATGACAATCCGCCCCTACTTCCTGCCGCCGATGTTCCACCACCTCCACCTTGCCCAAGATCGGTCGGTCGCAATCTTCGCGCTCATGCCGCTTCTGATCGTCGAGCACAAATATGTGATCGCGCAGACCGAACCCGGAGCCCTCTGGCGGCTCGCCCAGTATCAGCAGCGCGACCCGCTGGAACTCTGTGCGGTGGACATCCGCCGCCAGCCCGTCGCGTAAGTCGTTCCCGCCCGGGTAGAGTCGCGGTATGCCAAGCAAGGCGGCGACGGTCGAAGAGTTCCTGGCAGAGCTGCCCGAGGATCGCAGGGCGGCGATCTCCGCACTGCGCGAAGTCCTGCTCGCAAACCTGAACGAGGGGTTTGCCGAAGGAATGCAGTACGGCGGCATCGGCTACTTCATCCCGCACACGCTCTACCCGGCAGGCTACCACTGCGACCCCAAACAGCCCCTCCCCTTCATCGGGCTCGCCAACCAAAAAGGCCACATGGCGCTCCACCTCTTCTGCCTCTATATCGATGAATCGGGAGACGAGCGGTTCCGCGAGGAATGGGCAAAGACCGGCAAGAAGCTCGACATGGGCAAAGCCTGCCTCCGCTTCAAAAAGGTGGACGACCTCGCCCTCGATGTGATCGGCGACACGATCAAAAGCATCACGATGGCCGACTTCGTAGCTCACTATGAAGAGGTTTTGAACCGTTCGAAAAGCCGGAAGTAGCTTGTTCGGCCCCTCTTATCTAAGAACTTAACCTGACCCTTGGTATCCTCCCGCCACCGAGATGGATTTGGCGACAGTAAAGGATTTTGCGATCATTCTGGCGGGCGTCATCGCGTTGACGACCTTTCTTTCCGGCGTTCTGGAATACAGCCGCCAGGGCAAAAGCCGACGCGCCGAGCACTTCGTCGACATGCGCCGCCGGTTCCTGGAGAACGACTCGTTCCGTCAACTCCTGAATCTCCTCCCCACCGACGATATCCGTCTCAAGGAGGTCAGCATCCAGGATCGCCGCAACTTCATCGGGTTCCTGGAGGAAGTCGCCCTGATGGTCAACTCAAAGATCATCCGCCGCGAAGTCGCCCACTACATGTTCGGCTACTACGTCGGTCTCGCGGCAAAGAGTGAGAATCTGTGGGAGGGGCTGGACAAGGAGAGCGTCTATTGGACCGTCTTCCGCCAATTTGCCAGTTCGCTGACCGAAGTCAAGCAGTCCGCCCCCAATGCTTCACAGATTCGAGTCTGATTGACGGGCATTTTTCTCGCGGAGGCTGAGGCCCGCACCACAAGAGCAGCAAGCTGCTCACTCCAGAGCTCAAACGAGTTTGAGGACTCCTGCTGTCGAGCGGGCCTCAGCCGGCAAGTATCTCTACTTCGTCGCCGCCAGCGTCTCCCTTACGAACTTAGCGACGTCAGCCGTGAACTTCCTGCGGGAGCCCTTTTCGATGTACATCATGTGGCCGGAAGGATAGTAGGTGTAAGACACCCTCGACCTCGCCTCCTCATTCAAACCCATGTGATTCACCGTGTAGGTTGTCGCATAGAACGGACAGGCCATGTCGTAGTAGCTGCAGGCATAGAGAACGCGGAAATATGGATTGCGCGCGATGACTCCGCGAAGAGCGGAAGCCGTCTCCGCATAGCTTCCCTGCGGCTCGGTCCAAGGATTGACCCGGCCGAAGTTGAGATAGGGCATCTGCGATTTCACCTTCAGATCGCGTGCCAGATAGCTGTGGAGCGCAGAGGTGAAAGGGGACGTGATCGCCTGATCACTTGGATCAGGTTCGCTTCCACCACCAGACGGTGTCTCAACTGGACCAGTCAGTCGAGCGTCATATCGTCCCACCATCAATCCCTGATCCCGCAGCAGTTCGCGGAAGAACGCAAATTCCGAAACCCGCAGATTCGCGCCCAAGATGTAGTCCTTGCGAATGCCGATCAGTTCGGACATCTTCTGTGCGATCCGGTCCTTCTCGACGGCAGAAAGCGAGTCTCCCCGACTCAAAGCGGGCACGTATGTCTCCTCCACCCACTTGGTCGCATCCTCGACGATGCTCTCGACGGTCTTGTACTTCGGGTTGGCCTTCTTGTGATACCAAGCCGTTGCCGCCAAGGTGGGAAGGAAGCCGACATACGGATAGTCGTTGCCGCGCATCGTGTCGAGGGTCATGTAGTTGCTGGTCCCCGAAATGCTGATGAACCCGTTCACTGCGATCCCCGCTCCGAACAAGCTGCCGCAGAGCCCCGAACCCCGAATGCCGCCATAACTTTCACCCGCAATGAACAAAGGCGAATCCCATCGGTTTTGCTCCGTCAGCCATCCGCGAACAAACGAGGTGAACGCCGCGATGTCAGGCTGAACGCCGAAGTACTGCGAGGCCAATTCCTGCCGGGCAATGCGGCTGAAACCCGTGCCAGGTGCGTCGACAAAAACGAGGTCGGTGAAATCCAGCCAATGATCGGGGTTTTCGACCGCCGCATAAGGCGGTGGCGGCAGGCTCCCATCGTCCTTCAATGGTGCCATTTTGGGGCCGAGTCCGCCCATGTGAAGCCAGATGGTCGCGCTTCCCGGTCCTCCGTTGAAGCAGAACGTGACCGGACGACGATTCGCACTTTCACCATCTTTCGTATAGGCGACATAGAACATCCGGCACTGTTCATCACCCGTGTCGTTCCGAAGAGAGAGCTGTGCCGCGTGCGTGGTGTAGGCAGTCGATCCAACCGATCCCTTCGTGGTCGAAGGTTCAATCTTAAAATACTCGGGGAAAGCGCCCCCAGCCTGCGACTCTGCTGGAGGATTGGCGCGTCCTCCCTGGAACCCCTGTGCGGGAAGCATGGTCAACGCGGCCAAAGTGGCAGTCAGAAGCATGGCGCAAGCTTATCCCAGGTTCATGCTAGATTGAGTGCATGAATGATCAAGTTGTCCGGTGTTCGTGGGCGCAGAGCGACCCGGTGGACCGCGAGTACCACGATCGCGCGTGGGGTGTTCCAATCCGAGACAGCCGCGAGCTTTGGGAGACGTTGATGCTGGAAGGGTTCCAGGCCGGGCTCTCCTGGTCGATCATCCTGAAGCGGCGGGAGAGTTTCCGCGAAGCGTTCGATGGTTTCAAACCCGAGGTGGTGGCGCAGTACGATGAAGCCAAGATCGCCGAATTGTTGGAGAATCCCGGCATCATCCGCTCCCGCGCCAAGATTCTCGCGACAATCGGCGGAGCGCAGGCTTATCTGCGAATGAAGGATGCCGGAGAGGACTTCGCTGAATTCGCTTGGAGCTTCGTGGGAGGCGAGCCCATCATCAATCAAGATGGAGAGATTCCCGCCCAAACCCCGCTCTCTCAGGAGATCTCCAAAGCCCTCAAATCACGCGGATTCAAGTTCGTCGGACCGGTGATCGTCTACGCATGGATGCAGGCGGTCGGGCTGGTCAACGATCATTCACCTGACTGCTTTCGCTGGCGGGAATGTCTCGCAAGTGACTGATTTGGTCAAAAGAACCTCTCAGAAATTTCTTGTCCAGCTATTGCCTACTAGACAAATAGGGAGTATTCTGAAAATATGTCCAACCCCATGGATGAGGGATTCTTCCCGACCCTCACCCCTTACA
>JAEYWW010000199.1 GCA_023428805.1 Armatimonadota bacterium
CAATTTGACTGCGTGCGCGATGCCGAGGGCGGCCGAGCCTGCCGTCGCAGATTCTTCAAATCTCACTTCACCCTTCCACGCGAGGACTCCCGGGGCGAGGGAAAAGCGGCTCTCTCGAATCTCGGAGAATGCGGTTTGCTCCTCATCATGCAGGGCGTTCATGCAGGAGGCAAGGTGCGATCCCAGGTCGTAGGAGTTGATGCCGAGAATCCTGCCGATCTCCTCACGCCGGAGTTTGGAGAGGATTTCCAGTTGCTTTCCCGAGATCAGATGAAGCAGATTTCGGATGCGGAGGACTTCGTTGAAAGCGGTGGGGGGCCGAAGCATCCGTGATTCCAGCGCAGCCCGAACCCAGTTTGCCGTATGAAAAGCCCTCAAACCACCTGCTCCTTCCTTCAGGTGCGGCTCGGTGGCAAGAGGCGTGTCATGAGTGCGGCGCATGGCGTCCTCGCGCTCACGCTTCTTTTGGATGAGAAAGTCGGGGGTGGGAAAGCTCGCCCACATGGCTTCATTGAGCTCATCCAAAGAGGCCGGGTCGCCGGCAATGAGGCGCGCGTCCAATAATGCGGTGCGGGATTTGCCATCCAAGCCGGGAGCATCCGCCGCGTTGCGGAAGGAGTAGCCGACGTGCAGCCCCATGCCTTCATCGAATGTTGCGTGCAGCCCGCGGAAGAGCTTTTTGACGACCTCATCGGGAACATCCCCACGGGCGACCAGCGAGATGTCGATGTCCGAGTACGGACAGAGTTCCTCGCGGCCATACCCTCCTGTCGCAACCAAGGCGAAGGGAAGCGAGTCGTCTCCAACCGCATCTTTGTAAATTGTGCGGACCAATCGATCAGCCCAGCGGGAATGCTGCTGGCACCAAGTCAGGCCCGAACTTTGCGCGCGGAGCGCGTCCAGAAGCGCCTGCCGATCATCGCGGGCCTTGTCGATGGTGATCACTCCTTTCAGTTTGACCGGACAAAGAGCTGCGGCTCAAGGGCCTGAGCGGCGGCGCGATCAAGTCCCAGGGCAATGGGAGCCGAAACAATCGCTCCGACCAGGCCAAAGAGCGCGAGGGCCAAGCCGTATTGCCGGAGGGCCAACCCTCCCGCGAGCCAGGACGGGACACGCCGGAAGTGCGCCCAGGCTGGAGCTGCAGATAGACAGATTGCAAAAGTGAACAGGGCCATCGCAAGCAGCACGGGCGACCCGATGGGGGCCAACGCCGCATCAGGACGCAGGACAAGAACTGTCTGCGCAGATTCGCTGAGCCCCATGATGAGGAGAATCAAAGCGATGCCTCCCGCCACTCCTGCGGCCCGCGCCGCTGCCACGAGGCCTCCGACTTTGGGGCGCGGGCCATCTTCGTTCTGCTTCCAAGGGTGCGCGATGGTGTATGTGGAAAACGAGAGGGCCACCGCGAAGGCGGCGAGAGGCTGGCGAACGACGAGGTAGACCAGAAGCCCGAGGAGGGTTCCGATGGGAGCGGAGTAGGGCTGGCTGAAGGCAACCCGCATCCACGGAGCTTTTTCGATCAGGCGGCCCAGCAGCCAGACGAGTCCCCCAATGATCGCCGCCACAAGGCAGGCACCAGGAGTTGACGCGGCCAAGATGCTTGCGAATGAAGCGTAGATCGGGGGCATCTCATCGGATTCCTGCGCTGCGAGGGCCTGCGCTTCGGAGCCGCCCAGGAGCGCCAGACGGAGCATAGACCTCCTTTTGCCCTCGGGGACGTGCTGGATCACGTTGAAGGCATTGAGTTCAGTAGCTCTCGAGTCTGTTCTCCGCAACTGGTATGCGAGAATCTCGAGAGCGGGGAGGGACCAGCTTCTTTGTGCCGCCCAAGCTGCGGCGAGGTGCCAGGAGAGCTTTTCTCCCGATTGCTGCTGGAGTGATCGGACCTGGTCTTCAGCGCGAACTGAACTGTAGTCATTCCACTCATGCTTTCTGGACGCCCTTTGCCAGGCGGCGGAAGCCTCTTCGTTGTTTCCCAGTGATGTTTGAAAGACCGCTGTCATCTGCGGCCAGTAAGCATTTTGTGGTTCGCTCTCCTCCGCAGAAAAGGCGAACTCGGCCAGAAGCAGGTTGTCTTCGGCGCTCGTGGGCGTTCTGTTGACTACCTGGGATGCCCCCGCCTCCATCCACATCGCAAAATCCGGGCCGTCCTTGGGAACAGGCAGCAGCTTGCGGGCCCGAAGATCCTCCGAAAAGTCCTCCATCCGGGCGGGGCCAAACCGGGTTGAGCCGTGCAGCATCAATGGCCGCACGACGGGGTGCAGCAGAAGCACCAGGATCGCGCCCGCCAACGCGCCACCCAAAGCGCGGCGCAGCCAGCTCATTCGGAATAGCTTGAGATGGGCGGCTCGCTGGAACTGACAGGGGCGGTCACCGGAAGCGGTTTTCGCGCAACTGGTGAAAGAGCCACCTGGATCACGGCGAGCAGCGCCGCCGCAGCGGCCATTGCGCCAATCAACGCTGGCGCCCAGTAGCTGAAGCTGCGGATGCTCCGCTCATGCCGCCAAGAGCGGATGACGTTGATCTCCAACTCAGCGGTGTTGGACGGATCAATGGCGCTCTCGCGCAGAAAGTCCAGCGCGTCGGTCATGTCGGGGTCGGATTCCACACGGAGCGTGGGACGTCCGGGGGCGGGAAAGGCGGACATGAATCAGCTCCCCTTTGTCGCCTCAAGCCAAATCTGGCGAAACTTTTCGCGCGCGGTGTGAAGACGGGACCTCACCGTGCCGACCGGCACGTTCATCGCTTCGGCGACTTCGTCGTAGCTGAACTGCTCAATCTCGCGAAGAACGAGCGTCATGCGGAGGTCGGGGCTGAGGCGATCCAGAAGCTCCTCCACGACGACCTTGGTTTCCACTTTCGGCCCCTGGCACGCTTCGGGGGCATCGACAATTCCCGGCTCCGGCCTTCGGGAGCGCAGTCGATCCATGCAGAGCCGGACGCAGATGCGATAGAGAAATCCGGAAAAAGCACGATCCTCACGCAGTTTGTGAATCTCGCGGAAAGCTTTGAGAAAAGCCTCCTGAGCAACATCTTCGGCCTCGTTGCTGTCCCGCAGCACGTTGGCGGCCACGCGGAGCAGCTTGCGGCGGTGGCGTCCCATCAAGAGGGTCATCGCTGCCTCATCGCCAGCGCGGACGCGCTCGACCCAGTGACGCTCTTCCAGAGCGGTTTCTGCGCTGCGGACAAAGGTTTGCGATTCTGACATAGATGAGAACTCCGGATTCCCTCGGTCGTTTGACGTAAGAGATGGGGGTGTTTGTTCGCCCCGCGCCCCCTATTTTACGCCTAGGTAGACTCCGTTGCTCATGTTTCCCCTCGGCCTGCCCGCCATTCCGCAGGAAACGGCTCTCCAAGAGCCGGTGCAGCAGGTCAACGTCCGACAGTTTGAGGGCGGCCTTCGTGTTGAATATGAGGGGATTGAGCACGATCTGGAGACAGGCATCACCACCTTCACGGGGAAGGTGCGTGCCTTCTACGACCTGACTGAACTCCGCGCCGATTCCATCCGCGTGGATGACAAAAACAAGGTTTTGGAAGCAGAAGGATCTGTTGAAGTCATCGACCCTGAAGCTTACGCAAAGTGCGAAAAAATATGGGCGACTTGGGTGAAGCCCCCGCCAGAAGAAAATGAGGAGGAGCGGTAGGCTTTCGTGATGGGACGGGCCCTCAACATGGTGTTTCGATCCGGAAACGTCCGCCTCGAAGCCAGGGAGACCATCATCCATCCGGGCAAATGGGTGATGACCGATGTCACTGGAGCCATCACCCGTTCCGACAATCCCTCCTACGGGCTCTTCGCCCGGAAAGTGACGTTGAAGCCGGGGCAGAGCGGGGTTGCGGAGCAGGTCTACCTTGAGATTCTCGGACGGCGCATTGGTCCAATCCCGCGCTATTCCTTCAGTCTCAACAAGCGGCTGGGAGGCATTGGACTGCCGTCGATCAAGCAGGAGCGGGGAAGAGGCATCGGGATAGGCTGGGGCGCGAATCTGCCCGTCGGCTCCCATGCCGCCGTCAATTCCAGCATCGAGTGGTTTCCCGGTTAGGACTTGAAGTTTGGGCTGGAATACGCCTACAGTCCGCTGAAAGTCGATTCAACAGATGCGAAGATCAATCCTCGGGGCGATCTGGGCGAACGATTCAGCGATGGATGGTTCGACAATGTCGGCATTCCCGTCCCAAGCGCGGAGCAGTCAGAACTCCGCAAGACGCGGCTGACATACAGCGTTGGCACCAAATGGAACGAAGGATCAGGCGCGCGTCTCGACGAGACTGGACGGATCAGCAAGGAACTTGAATTCGCCTGGGAGACGGGCGGTGAACTTGGGAACGGCTATGGGGCGATCTTCCAAACGCGGCTGCAGCGGATCCGGGGTGAGCGGAATCAGCCTTGGGTCAACCGCGCGCTGCTGCAGGGCACGCTGATCGCTCCAGATTATGCGCTGGGAGATGGGCTGCATCTTCGTCTCCGCGCCGACGGCTTCCTGACCCAGAGCGAGCACAACACATTCTCCTGGCTGCGTGGATCGGCGGGGCTGATCTATGAGCCTTATCAGGGCTTGACGCTGGGGGCGGCTTATGTCGCCAGCCTGGAGTATGGCGACCCTGATTTTCGGTTCGATCCGCTCTACTCCCGCAACGCGGCCCACTTTCGCATTGATTGGAGATCAGGGCCATATTCGGTCAAATACCTGTACAAATATGACTTTGACACTGCGGCCTGGTACGACCGTGAATGGGAGTTCTCGCTGGTGGCCGAGGGCTTCGAGCCATTCGTTCAATACCGCCAATTTCCGAGCGATTACAAGATCGGAGTGCGGTTCCGGATCGACAACTTTGTCGACAAACTCGTGAACCGCGACCCCAAGCGTGGACGCCCGAAAAGCTAGGCAGCCTTGGACATTGAGAAGGGCATGACGGAAACCACGCGGTCGATCCGAATTTCGCCCATGTCCGTCATCAGACATGGACCGTAGAGCGCGACAAACCCCACGTCGAAGATTTCTGCGATCTGCGAAATTTCGTCCCCTTTTCGGTCTCGGTACACCAGGTTCACCATCTGCCCAATGTACGCCTTTGCTTCTGAAATAAGCATTTCCTTAACCCCTTGTGAAACCGTAGTTTCTCGCTGTAATGATCGGAATAGAAATGCGGGCTTGGTACTGGTAGAGGTGCTGGGAATCGTCATGACCCAGGTGGGGATGACAAGTTTGTAAAGCGTGATGGTCGGGGCGCTTTCAATCCTCCTCAAAGTGATGCTCTCCATCTTTGGAGTGCGGCGAGGCATCGCCGCTTTCCCTTGCGGCGGAGCCGCCCTCGCTGTTCTGGATCGTAGAGCAGGAAGCCGCCTCCGGCGGAATTGAAAGCGGTCATACCTGACCGCACTCCATGGAGTGCGCGATCATTCATGTCGCCCTTTTGAATCTCTGCGCACTGAAGTGCGGGAATCCGAGAGCCCCGCTGAAGCGGAGCGGTCCTTCCCGTGCCTGCTCCCAATCCTTTTTAAAATACTCTCCATCGCGCAGAAGCACCAAGGTGCTTACTCCAGAGCTCGACCCAGGTTGAGCACTCCGACAGACCTGCACCCGGTGGCGGATCATGTCATGGAGTGC
>JAEYWW010000299.1 GCA_023428805.1 Armatimonadota bacterium
GACTCGATTATAGCCACGGGTATTCTCAGGCCCCTTGGAAAATCCCGGTCTTTCCCAGCGCGCGCGCGACATCAAACCCTCACCTACCCTCGCCATGACCGCCCGGGCGAGGCAGATGCAGGCCCAGGGAATCGATGTGATCTCCTTCGCGGCGGGCGAGCCGGACTTCAACACTCCCCGCCCCATCATCGATGCCTGCGAAGCGGCGCTGGAGAAGGGAATGACCAAATACGCGCCCTCCAAAGGCATCCCAGCCTTGGTCGAAGCGATTGTTGAAAAGCTGGAAAAAGAGAACGGAATTCACTCCAGCGGCGACAACATCGTGGTTTCCTGCGGGGCAAAGCACTCTGTCTACAACGCGGTCATGACGGTCGTTGAACCGGGTGATGAGGTGATCCTGCTCGCACCCTATTGGATGACCTATGCGGATCAGATCCGGCTGGCGGGAGGGATTCCGGTGGTCGTTCATTCCACTCCTGAAAGCGGTTTTGTTCCCGAGATTGGCGCGATTCAGGAAAAGATCAGCGCGAAGACCAAGGCGATCATCGTCAACTCGCCCAACAATCCCACGGGCGGAGCCTACGGGCGGCAGACGCTGAAGGAGATCGCGGCCCTTGCGATCCGGCACAACTTCTGGATCATCAGCGACGAGATTTACGAGCGCCTGGTCTATGGACATGAGCACCACAGCATCGCCGCGCTCGGCAAGGAAGCTGCCGACCGGACAATCACGGTCAACGGCGTCAGCAAAACTTATTCGATGACTGGCTGGCGGATCGGCTATGTCTGCGCCCCCGCCCCCGCCGCAAAAGCGATGGCGAACCTGCAGGATCAGGTGACCAGCAACGCGACAACCTTTGCTCAGGCCGGCGCCGCCGCCGCGCTCAAGATGCCGAGCGAGGCCGTTGAAGAGATGCGGGCGATCTTCGAGTCGCGCCGGAAGCTGATTCTTGACCGAATCAATGCGATCCCCGGCATCAAAGCACCGGAGCCGCTTGGAGCCTTCTACGTTTTCCCCGATGTCAGCGGGCTGATCGGGGGAGAGATCAAGGACGACCAGGCCCTCGCGGAGCATCTGCTGGATCAGGCTCATATCGCCTGTGTCCCGGGCTCGATCTTCGAGGGCGACAACTGCCTGAGGTTCAGCTATGCGGCGAGTCCGGAAGACATCAATCGGGGGATGGATCGGCTTGCCGAAGCCGCCCAGCGCATCCGCTTATGATTCCCAAGCACATTCCGCTCAAAAGTGAGGCGCTCTTCCGGCTGGCGATGACTCATCGTTCGGCGGCGCAGGATTCCGTTCGGGACAGCTATGAGCGGCTGGAATATTTCGGCGACGCGGTTCTCGGCTTGATCATCGCGGAATATCTGTACGAGCGGCACCCCGACTGGGATCAGGGAATGATGAGCAAAGCGCGCTCCAGCGTCGTGCAGGAGAATCCCCTGGCCGAGACCGCGCTCCGCATGGGGCTCCACGAATTTTTGGAACTCGGCGCGGGAGAGGAAGCGATGGGAGGACGGCATCGCCCCAGCATCCTCTGCGACATCTTTGAGTCCGTGGTCGGGGCAATCTATTTGGAGTCCGGCTTTGAGAAAGCGCGGTGGTTTGTGCTGGAGCAGCTCAATCCGCTCCTGATGCAGATTGCAGGTGGAAACGTGAACCTGCATGACTACAAATCGAGGCTTCAGGAAGCGGCCCAGGCAATTTGGAGGAAGACACCGGTCTATCGAGTTGCTTCCGAGAACGGCGCCGCACACGACCGACGATTCACCGTGGAAGTGAGCTTCGACAACGAGGTGATGGGCGTCGGGCAGGGCAGAAGCAAGAAAGACGCGGAACAAGCGGCCGCTCAAGATGCTCTAGAGATTATCGAAAGGGCCCAGCGCGCGAGGCTGCAGGCCGAAGAGAACATTTACTAGGTTTTGGTGTAAGTGCCCGTTTTTTTGCCAGTTCGGACTCAGAATGAAGTATGTTAGGTAGCCATTGGCACGGTTTTGGATGTTCTTCAAAACAACCGAAGGATCGGATGACAAGCCACGGCCCCTCTCGGAAGAATTGATCAGGTGTCACAGATGAATTACAAAGGCGTTCTCTCAGTCACGCTCATGCTGGTTGCAGCAGGGGCGATGGCCAGGACCGAGCCCAACTCATTCTTGAACAAGCCGGCATGGACCAAGGCCGACCTCAAGAAGCAGATCACGGGCGACAAGGTGTTCATGAGTCGAGTCATGCGCCACTACGGCATGACACGCGAACAGGTCATCACTATGGTTGACGAGGCTCGCCCGGGAACATTGCCGGAAGCTGGAATTTGGCTTGTCTACAACTGCAACGGCAAGGAAGAAATCAGAGCGCGACTCTTGAAGATGAAGAAGGGCACGCGGGTCTGGCTGGACCGCAACGGCGTGCCATTCGCCAAGATGTCCTGCTTCAACCCCATGCGCCGGGGCACCGATGATCGTTTGGCCAATCCCGAGGCGGACGTCTTGGTTGAGCCCGAACTGCGCGCTCTGTCTCCCACTCCAGAACCGGAGCTCCTTTCGATGGAGCCGACTCCGGCTGGTCTGGAGTTGAACACGTCTGCACAAAGAGAACTGGTTCTCCTGAAAACCGCTGCGGCGCCAGCCCCGGTCGTTCCAGTTCCCGCCGCAGGCTTTGCCTTCCCTTGGTGGCTGGGTGGTCTTGCCTTCATCAAGCCGCCCGGAGGTGGAGATGACGATACACCGATCATCCCGCCCAACCCGCCTGAGCCGCCGCCAGCGGTGCCGGAACCGGGGCTGCTGATCGCCTTCGGTGGAGCCGCCCTGGTCGCCGCTCGACGCAGAAAGAAGAACGGCGCCAAGTAATAGAAATCCCCGCCCAGCAGGTCGGGGATTTTTCTTTAGAAAGACTTCAGCTTCCAGGCAAAAACGTTGGCTCTTGATCCTTGGCGTTCCACCCAGAGAATGTGGG
>JAEYWW010000271.1 GCA_023428805.1 Armatimonadota bacterium
TGCCGGATCAGTTCGAGGAAAAGACCGGCAAAACCCACGCCAGCTACTTCTTCTACATGCAGTACGGCACGCGTCTGCCCACCGACTGGATCGAACTCCTCGGCATGCGCGGCAAGGCCGTCCACATCGCGCTTGAGCCCAATCTCGGACTCGACAAGGTCGTGGACGACGAATACCTCACGACTCTCGCCCAGCAGCTTCGAGATTCCAACGCTCCCATCTTTGTGCGCTTCGCCAGCGAGATGAATGGCCCCTGGGTTGCCTACAATGGCGACCCGAAGCTCTACCGAGAGAAGTTTGCGCTGATCGCGGACAAGATGCACAAGATCGCTCCAAATGTGGCGATGGTCTGGTGCCCCTATGCGACTCCGCAGAACCCGATCCTCAGCTACTACCCCGGCGACGAGTCGGTTGATTGGGTGGGCGTCAATTTCTACAGCGTGACTTTCTACAATCAGGATCGCAAAACTCCCGGAGCCCAAGATCATCCGGCGAGCAAGCTGGACTACATCTACAAGCAGTTCAGCCACAAAAAGCCGATCATGATTGGCGAATTCGGCGCGACCCACTACTCCGCGCTGGAAAAGAAGACAGTCGAAGACTTCGCCCGCGGCTGCATCGTGTCGCTCTACTCCGGCCTGCCCCGCGTCTACCCGCGCGTCAAGGCGGTGTTCTATTTCAACGGCAACAACATGCAGGTGAGCCACCGGCTCAACAACAACTACGCCGTCACGCAGAATGCGCGAGTTCTCCAAGCCTATCGCGATGTCGTGAAGTCCCCCTACTTCCTCGCCGAAGGCCCCGGGGAGTTTTGGGCCAACCAGGATGCCGAAGCCAAGCAGCCCATCCTCCGCCCCATGGTCGTCAAGAGCGGCCAAACCGTGAGCGGAATCATCAACATTTCCGCCTGGGCACGCGTCCACCGCCAAGGCTACGCCGCCCGCTTCGCCCTGAACGGCAAGGGCATCCATTACGCCACCGACAAGGCCGACTGGTCCACCTTCTACAACACCACCAAACTCCCGAACGGGCCGGCGGTGCTGACGGTGGAACTCTTCAAAGCAGGCAAGCGCATGGATCGCCGAAGCGTGACGATTCAGGTTAAAAACTAACCGCCAGCGCAATTCCAATGGCTGTTTAGTCCTTCCGGCAGGTTCAAGTTGCTCGCCCAGGTTACGAATACTTCAGATATTGCGTTTATTGCTTTTAGGGACCTATAATTCAGCTATGGGACAATCATTGGGCAGAAAAATTGAGCCATCAGATCATGTATCGCCAGATATCCTGAGGCAGATCGACAGCATCCTGAACCAGCAAGCCAAGTTGGTCAGCGAGAGCGGTGAGTCAATCCCTCTCCCGAATGAGCTTTATGAGCCGCTGAAAATGATCGTTGCTTCGATGCTTCGACGCGAAGCCATCTTCATGGTCCATGAAAGCGAATCGTTTACAACTCAGGCGGCCGCGCATTTTCTCGGAGTCTCGCGTCCTCATTTGATCAAGCTGATTGAGGAGGGTTTGATTCCACACTATAAGGTGGGCAACCACAGGCGGATCCGCGCCGGAGACCTCTACGCCTATCGCGAGCATCGTGACCGTTCTCGAAAGGAGACTCTGTCTCGACTCTTCAAGAAGCTGGACGAAGATGGGGTGTATGATGCACACGAATAATGCGGGCCCACTTCACAATATTCATCGACGCTTGCGTCCTAGTTCCGCCATCCGTCTGCAATCTTTACTTGAGCCTTGCTGAGGCGTATTTGTTTCAGCCCCGCTGGAGCGAGGAAGTCCTGCGGGAAGTGCATAGAACGCATGTCTTGAAGATGGGCTGGAGCGATGAACTGGCCGACTACTGGCAAAGTGAGGTGAGAAAAGCCTTTCCTGAGGCGCTGGTCGATGGATATCAACTGGTTGCTGGCGCATGCACCAATGACCCCAAAGATCGCCATGTGGTCGCGGCCGCATATCACTCTCGTTCTGATGCCATCATCACTTCGAATCTCAAGCATTTTCCCGCAGAATCGCTCACTCCCTTTCATCTCACAGTGCACTCACCAGCGGACTACCTATGCACGATGCTGGATATGAGCCCAGGGCTGGTCATTAGAGTGCTGACAGATATCGCCAGTATGAGAAAGAAGACTTTGCGGGAGCAGTTGAACTCATACCCTCCCGAGATGGCGGGATTTGTTCAGAAGGTCATCCAAGTGTCGGGAATGGATGCACCTGATTGCTGAGGTGAAGGATGGCGGAAAAAGGGCAGCAAGTAGGCAGACTGAAGGCATGGAATGACGAGCGCGGGTTCGGCTTCATAGAACCCGCTCGTGGTGGAGACGACATCTTCGTCCACATCAAATCCTTCCGTGACAGATCGCGCCGTCCCGTCGTCAACCAGATTCTGAAGTTTGAAATCGAGTCAGGCAAGGACGGCAAACTCCGTGCGGTCAATGTGATGCCAGGAAGTGTTGTCAGGCAGAGCCGTTCGCGTCCACAGATGACTTTCTCCACAGGTGGACTGCAACGTTTGGTCGTCATTCCCATCTATTTCGCGCTCTGTTTTGCACCCCCCGCCAAGCTTTTTCCCGCCGCCTGGTCTGGCTGCATGCTGATCTTGAGCGTCATCAGCTTCTGCACATACTGGTCTGACAAGGCAGCGGCTTTGAATGACGACCGAAGGGTGCCGGAGGCGGTGCTGCTTCTGCTGAGTCTATTCGGCGGGTGGCCAGGTGCGCTTCTCGCGCAACACATGCTTCGACACAAGACGAGCAAGGAATCATTTCAGGCCAGTTTCTGGCTCATCGTCATCCTGCACTTCGTCATTCTCATCGCCCTGATCGCCGAACAAAAGCTTCAATGGATTAAGTTCGTGACTGCTGGTGTAAATTAAAGCCATGTTCCTGGCTTCCGCCCTGCTTTTGATGCTCGCGCCGACGCAGACTCCGCAACCATTCCGGCTCTACTCCATCGGGCATAGCCTGAGCGCGGAGATGCCGGACATGCTGGCGGCTCTCGCCGCACAAGATGGACAGAAGCTGGAGTTTCAGGAACAGTTTCGATTGGGCGCTTCGCTTCAGTATCAATGGGATGAGGCGACCGAACCACGCGACCAGTACGACGATCCCCAATTCCGAGTCTCCTATCCGAAGGCGCTCGGCAAAGGCAAATTCGATGCTGTCGTGCTGATCGACAGCGTTCCACGGGGCGGAAAGGAGCAGGAGGAGCAGTCCATCGAGTACCTCGCCAAATTCGCTTCCCTGATCAAGCAGAAGCACCCGGAAGCGAAGATATTCTATTGCGAGGCGTGGCACAGCATCAAAAGCGGCACCGGAGAGGCGCAGTGGGACACCGCAAGCCCGACCCGCCACCTCTCCTGGCGCAAACGAATCGATGCCGATGCGCCCATGTGGGAGCGCATCCGCAAAGCCGCCGAGCAAAAATCTGGCGCCAAGATCAAGATGATTCGCGAAGCTCAGGCTCTCGGAGCCTTGGCCGATGCAGTGGAGGCGGGCAAAGTGCCAGGGTTCAAATCGCTCCAGGACATCTTTGAGGACGACATCCATCTGAAGCCACCCACGATGTATTTTCTGGCCTGCGTTCAATACGCGGCGATTCTGGGGCGCTCCCCAGTCGGCAAGTCCACCGACATCAAGGGGCGTTGGGGAGCGAAATTCTTCGGCGAGAAGTTCTGGAATGGCAAAACTTACACCGCCCCAAGCGCAGAAGCCGCGAAGCAGATGCAGGCCATCGCCGCCAAGTTCGCCGACTAGCCATGCTCGGTGCGCTCTGCCTCATCCTCGCCGCTCAGACCCCGGAGATTGATGCCACAACCTTGAAGGGCAAAGTGCTCTGCGGCTATCAAGGCTGGTTCCGCACCCCGAAGGACGGCGACTGGTTTCATTGGAGCCGGGATCGTTCTGCGATCTCACCGCACACCGTCACTTTTGAGATGTGGCCGGATGTGAGCGAGTATCCGTCGGATGCGCTGGCGACGGCTGACGCCTATACTTTTGCGGACGGCAGTGCCGCCAAGCTCTTTTCGTCCACTCATGCCGGGGTTGTGGACAAGCATTTTGAGTGGATGCGCGAGTATGGCTTGGATGGCGTGTTCGTCCAACGATTTCTCGGTGGATTGGATGGAGCAGCAGGTTCAGCCAAAGAAGCGATTGTGCTGGATCACGCGCAGAAGTCGGCAGTCAAGCATGGGCGAATATTCGCAGTCGAGTACGACATGAGCGGCACTCCACCGGATCGTGCGCTCGAAGTGATGCAGAAGGACTGGAAATATCTGACCACCCAGATGAAAATCACCCAGAACCCTCGCTACCTTCGTCACAACGGCAAGCCAGTCCTCGCAATCTTCGGCTTCTTCACCGACCGCATGAGCGGCGCCCAGGCGAACGCGATCATAGATGCTTTTGAACAGGAAGGTGTGGCTCTGGTGGGAGCGGGACAGTGGTGGTGGCGTCGAGAAACCGACCGCGATTGGCACCGCGCCTTCCGCCGATTCACCGCCTACAGCCCGTGGGATGTCGGCAATGTCCGAGTGATGGATGGCGTCAAAAAGGCTCCGACCGACCGCTGGGAGGCAGACTTGGCGGAGGCGAAGCGGGTCGGCATGATGCTTCTCCCCGTGATCTATCCCGGCTTCTCGTGGGACAACCTCAAACGCCAGCCATCTGGAAGCTCCCTGATCCCGCGCCGGAAGGGAGAGTTTTTCCGAGAGCAGTTTCAGGCGGCCTCCTCGCTCGGCATCGACCAGGCGTTCGTCGCCATGTTCGACGAAGTCGACGAAGCCACCGCCATCTTCAAAGTCCGTGACAAACCGCCAGTTCAAGGGCACTTTGTGGGCTTTGAGGGACTGCCATCCGATGCCTACCTCAAGATCGCAGGCGAGGGCACAAAGCTGATTCACCAGGCCGGTCACTCCAAGTAGCGGCAAGCCTGCGCTTTGGAGTGCGGCGAGGCATCGCCGCTTTCATCTGCGTCGGAGCGGTCCGGGAGATAGGGAGCGCTCGACTTCAGTCGGGCTCTCGGGCGTGCGCACTTTAGTGCGAGGCGGGTTGTAAGTTCGCACTGAAGTGCGGAAATCCGAGAGCCCCGCTGAAGCGGAGCGGTCCTCGGCGGATGTCTCCGGACTGGGAGGGCAAGAGCCTCGCGGAGGCTCGGCCCTCCAGGGATCGTAATGGAGGGCCGAACTCCTGTGAGGCCGTGCCCGCTCCCGATCCTCCACAAAATGATGTCCTCCATCTTTGGAGTGCGGCGAGGCATCGCCGCTTCCCCTTGCGGCGGAGCCGCCCCCGCTGCTCTGGATCGAAGAGCATCAGGCCGCCTCCGGCGGAAGTGAAAGCGGTCATCTCTGACCGCACTCCAAATCGCCCTTGGAGTGCGCGATCATTCATGCCGCACTTTGTCATGCGCGGCCCGCCGCGCCTTCCTTGGTGGTGCACCTCTCCCGAGGTGCAAGCCTTTGGCTGGGCTCGGCAGCCCTGCGCGATGCGGCGCACTGAAGTGCGGAAATCCGAGAGCCCCGCTGAAGCGGAGCGGTCCTCTCCCTCCCAATCCTCCTCAAAGCGCTCTCCATCGCGCAGAAGCACCAAGGTGCTCACTCCAGAGCTCGACCTAGGTCGAG
>JAEYWW010000276.1 GCA_023428805.1 Armatimonadota bacterium
GTTTGAGACGACGATGGCCGAAAGGCATGAGGCCATTCAGCGCGAACGGGCGATGCTCGCCGAAGCGGAAAAGAAGCTCACCGACACGTTCCGCGCCCTCTCCGCCGACGCGCTCAAAGCCACCAACGAAGAATTCATCAAAACAGCGCAGGAGGTGCTGAAACAGCACACCACCGAAAACAAGGGCGACTTGGAAAAACGCCAGCAGGCCATCGAAGCTCTCGTAAAACCGCTCCAGGAGAATCTCGCCAAGCAGGAACAACAACTGAATGAGATCGAGAAAAGCGCCGCTCACCGCACCAGCCAGCAAAGCGAGCTGATGCGAAATCTGCAAGATGAGCTCGAAAAGCAGCGCATGTCGGCGATGGACCTCAAGGCAATTCTGAAAGGTCCGACGCAGCGGGGACGCATGGGCGAGCTGCAGTTTGAGGTGGTTCTGCAGCGGGCAGGGTTGGTGCGCGGGCAGCATTACGATCTGCAAGTCCAGACCGAATCGGGCAAACGCCCCGACTGCGTCATCCGCCTGCCAGACGAAGGGCGGATCGTCGTGGATATCAAAACACCTCTCAACTCCTACCAAGATGCGATGGAGATTGAAGACGAGGCCGCGCGCACGCTCAAACTCGATGAACACGCACGGCTGCTTCGGCAGACGATTGACAAGCTGGCAGGCAAGGAATACGAGGGACGAGAGGAGGCGATTGTCGTCATGTATCTGCCCATCGAAGCCTCGCTCTCGGCCGCTCTGCTGCGCGATCCCGAGATCACGGCCTACGGGTGGGAGAAGGGAGTCGTCGTCGCATCTCCGACGCTCTTCTTCGCATTCCTCCGCTCCATCGCGCTGGCCTGGAGGCAGCACCAGCTCAACCAGAACTACCGCGAGATTGTGGAAGTCGGCAAGCAGATGCTGACGCGGCTGCGTGTCGTGACGGATCACTTTGTCAGCCTGGGAGATCATCTCAACAAGACGGTGGACGCCTACGAGAAGACGGCGTCCAGCATAGACCGCAACCTCTACACCTCGGCCCGCCGGTTCCAATCTCTCGGTGTGCCCATCGACAAGCCGCTCAAAGAGCTTCCGCCCGTCAAGGAGGCTGATGCGGAGATGAAGCAGGACCTCAAGAAGCCGCTCGACGCCAACGAGCAGACATCGCTTCTCGAATGGGACACCGCCTTGTTGGCCGCAGGCGCGGAAGCGTCCGACAGCGAGCCGGACGCATCAGCCTAGTGCGTTCTCAAAGCCAGGGCACCGTATCCTGGCTGATCGAAGAGCAGGATGATGTAGGCGATGAACAGCAGGATGTGAACGATGCCCAAAAGCATGTTTGTCCGCCCGCTGTTGAAGGTGTGCATGCTGAGCATCAGAGTCAGCACCAGCAGAACAATCCCGGCAGGTTCAAGCCCGAGAACGATGGTCTTGCCTGTCACAAGCCCGATGATCAGAACCGCAGGGATGGTGAGGCCGATGGTCGCCAGCACAGAACCCAGCAGGATGTTGATGGATCGTTGGAGGAGGTTTTTCTGCGCCGCTCGAACCGCGCTGACGGATTCTGGCGAGAGGACAAGCACGGCGACCAGGAATCCTCCCATCGCGATGGGCGCACCAATCGCAGCAAGACCCGCATCAAGCGGGTAGGCAAGCTGCTTGCAGAGATACACAAGCGGGACCAGGTACACGGCGAGCAGAATGCAGTGCCACGACAGGGCGAGTTCACCCGCCTCAATATGGATCGGCTCCTCCTCCTCGCTTGTGGTGATGAAATAGTTTTTGTGACGCGCGTTTTGGATGGCGAGAAAGACGCAGTAGAGGCCCAGCGCCAGGACAATGAGCAGCACCGCCTGGAGTGGTGAAAACGTCGGGCCGATTGTTGATTTGGTGAAGTTTGGCAGGATCAACCCTATCACAGCGAGCGGCATGATGACCGCGAGGAAACTGTTCGCACCGCGCAAATTGTAAGTCTGCTCGTGATGGCGCAACCCTCCGAGAAGAAGCGACACACCGACCATGCCATTGAGGATGATCATCGTGACGGCGAACATCGCGTCGCGGCCAAGGGCTGGATTGCCTTTTGAGTTGAACATCGAGGCGGCGATGATCACCACTTCCAATCCCGTGACGGAAAGGGTGAGGATCAGGGTTCCGAGCGGTTCACCGACTTTATGGGCAATAGCTTCGGCATGCTTGACTACGGCAAAGCTGGAGATGAGGATGACAACCAGCAACCAAACCAGAGTAAGAGAGGCCGCTTCTTTGGGTGGGCCACCTGTAAAAACAAAAATTCCCGCTGTCAGGAGGGTCAACGCGAGCATCCACTCTTCTTTGACCCAGCTCAGATTCCGCATACCGCATTTTATGGCAATAACCCGCTTCTTCGCTTGGCCCAGAAGCGGGTTGGGACCTGCCAGCCTACTTGCGAAGGACTCTGATGTTGCGGAATCTCACCGGAGCATTCGCATCGGAGGCATGGGATTGGAAGAGAATCGGCCAATCTCCCTCTGCTTCCCTGATGCCTGATGAGCCTGTGGCGGCGTCAATCTCCACGCTGTCGTGCACCTTCACTCCGTTCCACCAGACTGTCATCCTGGCATGGGCGATCTTCTTTCCATTGCTCCAGCGGGGAGCGTTGAAGTCGATGACATAGCTCTGCCAAACCCCGGGGCCGAGGCTCACATTCTGGTCAGGCGCCTTCTTTTCGTATATCGAGCCCGCTTCATTCTTCTGAGGCTTCGCCGTCGTCTGTGTGCCGAGGATCTGAACCTCGTATCGGCCCTGAAGCTTGACGCCGCTGTTGCCCGCCATCTGCCCTTGGCCGCCAGGTGGGCTCATCCAATCAAAGGACAAGATGCAATCGCCAAACTTGTCTTTTGTCGTGATGCTTCCAAATGCTTCATCAACAACCAGTTCCCCATGCTCCTGTTTCCACTTGACTTCGCCGCCCTTTTCTTGCTGCAGCTTGGCCGTTGAACCTCCGTCATACAGAACTTCGGCACGACGCATGTCAGGCATTGACTCTCGCGACGCAGTGAAAGCGGGTCCAGGCAGATTTCGAATCTTGTTGAGGGTCGTCCAGGCTTCGGTCGACCAAAGCAGCCGCTCATTCGACGATGCGGCAGTCAGGTCTTTCAAGCGAATGTAGATCAGCTTCCCTTCCTTCAGATCAGGAATCTTCAAGAAAACTTGACGCCCATCACTGCTTCCGACAACCTGCTCAACAGAGTGACGAACTTGATCCAGCTTGGGTCCGCCATACTGATAAGTGGGATTATATCGCCAACTTCTGATCTGATAGTTGTTGAAATCCTTCAAGCTATCCGGATCAACAGGCTCGGTGAATGTCAGAAGAAGGCCATCTTGGCGGGACTCAACTTTGAGGACTTCAAATGCGCCGCCATTCGGATTCCAGCGGAGTCTTTGCAGGCCGAAGCGGCGTCCAAGATGGTTCCAGTCGCCGTCGGCTCCAATGCCGCCAACGTAAAGGCAACCATCGGGTCCCCAGATGAGGCGGTTGATCCCCGCCTCCAGTCCCTGGCTGAAACGGAACACAGTTCCCTGGTAAACGCCATCCACGTTTTCCAGGAAGATTCGCTGAAGTCCGCCGTAGGTCACGTCTCCCACAAGCATCTGTCCGCGATAGATGGAGTCGGGAATGACCAACATTTCACTGGGAGAGTTGCCGATTTCCCCTTGAGGCATCCAGACGATGGCAGGTTCGGAGGGCGTCTTTCCACCGGGTTCATCCTGATGGGCATAGAAGCCGCCTTCCCTGACGATATTGAGCCGGGAGGAAGGCATCCATGAACCCTGATTGTCGCAGAAGTAGATCAGCCCATCTGTGCCGATATTCATTCCGTTTGGCGTTCGCGCGCCGCGTGCGATAGTCCGCCAGGTTTTCGTCAGCGGATCAACTTCGATGAGCGATCCTGGGCCGAATCCGCTGGCGTAAGGACCGTTTGAGCCGGGTGTATAGCTCGTCACGCCCGATTTGAGCGGGAGTGAGGTGGATATGTAGAACTTTCCGTTCAAAGGCACCAAATTAAACGTGAATTCGTGGTAATTGTGACTCGCGCTCCACCCGCTGGCGATGGTTTCGTACACATCCGCAACATCGTCTCCGTCGGTGTCGCGAAGCCGCGTGACCTCCTCCTTCTGAGTCACATAGAGGTCGCCCTTCCAATAGCGCAGCCCAAGAGGCTCGCCCAAGCCGGAAGCGAAGCGGTGAACCGTGACCCCACCCGGCTTTTCGCCATGAAGGTTCCCGAGGAAATACACGGCGCCCTCCGGGCTCCAGGTGGTGATCGCCAGGCGCCCATCGGGCAGAAATTCCATCGCGCCCACGGGCGGGCGGAAATCAGGGCCGCGGAAGTTCTCCAAAACCATCGCGGGATGAATGTCGGTCAAGGGCCGTCCATCGCCCGGGCGATTGGGATCGTTGCCGTAGTACCACTTCTTTGGACCGGGTGATACGACAAAGGTTTGCCCACCTTCTGTCACAAAACTGGACTGCGGAACGACGGAAAGGCTCTCATCGCTCGGCTTGCGCCACTGCAGCCGCAGCGAAAAGTTGCCTGCATTTTCATAAAAGGGAATCCGGATCGCATGAAGCCCCGGCTCCAAGTCAATCCGATCTTCGCCGGAATAGGCGTCCTGCTTGTCGGTGACGATGGTCCGCTTGCCGTCAACATAGAGCTCGGCTCCATCATCACAGGTCAGGCGGAAGGTGTAGCCGCCCTTCTGTTCAATCTTGATCCAAGCCCGGACCTCGCCCGCAAAACGATCTTTCAGGTCTTCGTCGTCATTCTTGAATCCATCTTTGAAGTCAATTTGATCGTGGACCGCGTAGTAGTTCGAATTCTGCCCTTCCGTGACGGTGGGCAGACGATCGAGCGGATCTTCGCCCAAATCCCACACCCGCACGGTGACGCCGGGGGTCAGAGCCTGACCCTGGGGAGGTTCCTGCATCAGAAGCGCGGCGAGAAGGAGCGTTGAGATCATCGCTCACCCACCACGACGGCGTCCCTGCCATTCACGATCGTGAGCGATCCTTCCTTTGATGCTTGGGATGACTTGACCGAAGCGATGCCCTGTTGATGCAGGCTGTGAGTGGCGGTGTGGCCAGACGGCAGCCCATCGACCCCAAATTTCACAGTCCATGACTTTGCATCAGCGCTCAGCGTCTGCTTGAGCTTCACCGGCTTTTCCGCAACCATCACTTCTCCACTCAAGGTCAAGGTTTCGGCGTTTTTGCCGATTTCGTACCCGAGCCACTTTGGAACAACCGGTTTGCCGTCGATCCTCCATCCCATCCAATCCGCGAAGACGCGCACATTCTTCAGCTTCTTGCCGAAGTCTCCGGGCTGCGTGATCTTGAGTTTGAGCTGTCCATTTTCAAAAGGCAGGAGCTTCATGTTGAACTGCCAGTCGGTGTCGCTGTGACCATGTTTGGTCGAATCGAACCAGCCCACTTCTTTGCCGTCATGCAGAATCTGCGCTCGGACCGAACCCTTGCGGCTGGTCTCGTCAAACATCACGCAGAGGCGGGTGAATCCATCGGCGTCAAACGTCGGACTTTCGAGAGTTGCCCCCTCCTTCTCCATCACCCAGCCCTGATTCCAGC
>JAEYWW010000365.1 GCA_023428805.1 Armatimonadota bacterium
TTTTGAAGACCATCGAGGAGCCCCCGAGCCACGTGATCTTCATTCTGGCGACGACCGAATACAACAAAGTTCCTCCCACGGTGAGGTCGAGGTGTCAAAGGTTCGAGTTTCACCGCGGCACGATGAAGGATTTGGTGGGGCGGTTGAGTCATGTGGCGAAAGCCGAGGGAGTCGAAATCGACTCTCCGGCTCTCGCCGCCATCGCCAAGATGAGCGATGGTGGATTCCGTGATGCTCTGACCCTTCTTGAGCAGGCGATTCTCACGTCCGAAGGCAAGATCACGCTGGACCACGTCTATACCCAGCTTGGGCTTGTCTCCGACGACCGCTCTGACGCCCTCCTCAAGGCGATGGCGACGCGGGAGGTGCCGGAGATCATCCGCCAGGCTGAGGAGATTTATCAAAGTGGCCGCGATCCTCGCTCCCTGCTGGAATCCCTCCTTCATCGCATTTCTGACCTGACTCGCGCCGCCTACGGACTTGATGCCGAAGAGGGAGCGGATGCAACGATGCAGGCGAAGCTTCACGAGACCGCGACGATCATCGGGGTGGACAAACTCCTCAAGATGCGGTCCGGCATCGCCGAAGCGCACAAGGCGATCCGGGACATCAGCCTTCCGCGCATCTGGCTGGAAGCCGAGTTGATTCGCGTGTCGCTTGACTCCGAAGCTCGACCGCAGCCTGCGGCGAGGGCTGCGTCGGAACCGGCGCCGGTTCGTCCTGCCGAGCAGAATGTCCGGCCCCAGCAGAAGCCTGCCGAGCCGCCGCCGCAAGAGGAGCGCGAGACTCGACCAACGACATCGGCTCAAACTGGAATCTGGGGACAGGTTTTGGAGCACCTCTATGGCAAATTCCCCCGCGCGAGAACCAAGGTGGAGCGCACTCGGATCCAGCAGGAGGACGACAAGAAAGTCATCATCTGCTTCGACCGTGAAATCGACTTTGAGTTTGTCATGGAGAAGCCTGCGGTGCGGAATGCCATCGGTGATTCCTGGCAGGCCGTTGTCGGTGACGGGAGAACTCTTGAGTATGTCTGGGGCACGTCTGCGGCAAAGCCTGTCGAACAGGAGCGGACGGCGGTAGAATTACCCCTTGAAGGGGAACGCCTGTATCAAGCCGCTCAAGAAGTCTTCGGCGGCCCCGGTGAATCTCCAAAAGAGGCATAACCAGGTATGAAGCTTCCGAAGAAGTTTGGCGCAGGCGGCATCGGCGACGTGATGGCGCAGGCGCAGCAGGCGATGGCGCGCGCGAAGAATCTTGAGGCCGAGCTCGAGTCTGAGCGCCTTGAGGTCGAGAAGGGGCCGATCAAAGCTCTCTTCACCGGCACCGGAGAGCTTGTCGCGCTCAAGATCAAGCCCGAAGCAGTCGATCCCGAAGACGTGGAGACGCTGGAGGACATGATCACGGTCTGCATCCGTGAAGGCTTCACCAAAGCCACTGATCTGCGCCAGGAAAAGATCGCTGAGATCATGCCCAATATGCCGAACATCCCCGGCCTCGGCGGCCTCGGCCTGTAATTCATGCTTTTTGCCCGACCCTTGGCGGAGCTGATCGCTCAGCTTGAGAAACTGCCCGGGGTCGGCCCCAAGTCAGCCCAGAGGCTGGCTTTTCACATTATTCGGCTTCCGCAAGACGATGTTCGACGGCTCTCCGAAGCCTTGGTCACGGCCCGCGAAGCGTTGCGGCTTTGCGGGATTTGCCAGAACGTTTCCGAGCAGGAAACCTGTCCGATCTGCCTCGATTCACGCCGCAATGCGCGGATCATCTGCGTCGTCGCCGAGTCGCGCGACATCGCGGCAATGGAGCGGATCAATGAGTTCCATGGGCTCTATCATGTCCTTCACGGACTCATCAGCCCGATGGATGGAATCGGGCCTGAGCAGCTCAAAGTAAGAGAGCTTCTGGAGCGGATGCGGCAGGAGGTCGATGAGATCATTGTCGCGACCAACCCCACAGTCGAGGGCGACACAACCGCGCTCTACCTGGCAAAGCTCATCAAGCCCTTGGGGGTCAAGGTGACGCGACTGGCGCACGGAATGCCAGTCGGCGGAGAACTGGACTACGCCGATAACGCCACCTTATTGAGCGCATTGGAATATCGAAGGGATCTATGAGATTCTTGGTGATTGGATCGGGCGGACGCGAGCACGCCCTTGTCTGGAAGCTGGCCCAGGAAGTCGAGGTGATCTGCACGCCCGGCAATCCAGGCATTGCCCAGATTGCAGAAACCGCGCATATTCCCGCGAGCGACTTTGAGGGCATCGCGCGTCTTGTTGAAGACCGCGAAGTCGATTTGGTGGTTGTCGGTCCAGAAGATCCGCTCATCGTGGGTCTGGGCGATTATCTGAGGGCCAAGGGAATTCTGGTTTATGGCCCCAATGCCGATGGCGCGCGGCTGGAAGGGTCGAAGGCTTGGAGCAAGGAGTTGATGGTGGCGGCAGGGGTTCCAACTGCGGCTCATGGCACGTTCTTGGATTCCAACAAAGCTCGGGATTTTACGCGCGCTCGTTTTGCAGAAGGGCGCCAAGTTGCTGTCAAGGCCAGCGGAGCAGCGCTCGGCAAGGGGGTCGTGGTGGCCGAGACCGAAGAACAAGCCATCGATGCGATCTCCATGATGATGGACGAGGGCGGCCTGGGGGAGGCAGGGAAGACAGTTGTCATCGAAGACCGTCTGACTGGAAGCGAATTCAGCCTGCTCACGATGATCGCGGGAGAGCATATTTTCAGCCTGCCCATCGCGCAGGATTACAAGCGCGTGGGCGACGGAGATCAGGGGCCGAACACCGGTGGCATGGGCACATATTCCCCCGTTGACTGGGTCAAAGATGAATGGGTGACGCTGACGGAGGATCAGGTTGTGCGCCCATTGCTGAAGGAGTTGAAATCGCGCGGAATCGACTACCGGGGCACTCTTTTCTCCGGGTTGATGGTCGATGAGGGGCGCATCTCCTGCCTTGAATACAACGTCCGGTTTGGCGACCCCGAAACCCAGAGCGTGATGCGTCGGCTTGGCAGGGGATTTGCCGCCGCGATTCATGCCTGCGCTTTGGGTGAGGCGATTCCTGCAGTGGAAGTGCTGGACAATGCCGCAGTCACGGTCGTTTTGGCAAGCGAGGGTTATCCCGGAAGCTATCCCAAAGGGCGGGAAATTTCCATCGGAGAGCTGCCAGAGGATGTCGTTCTCTTCCACGCAGGGACGGTGCTTTCCGAGGGCCGTCTGGTGACGAATGGCGGACGCGTCTTCGGGGTCTCAGCCATTGGTCCAACTATTGATCAAGCCCGCAAAATGGCCTACGAAGGAATTCTTCAAGTTGAGTTTGAAGGGGCATTCTGCCGGAACGATATCGCGGACGCGTGAACTTTTCAGATCCGAAAGCGTTAAAGTGGGCAAGAGGATGAGCATGAAGCGTTTTCTCGTCAGTCTGCTTGCCGGGTCAATGTTGATGATCGCGGCCACTTCGGCATTTGCCCAAGCCGCCGGACCCCGTGGCGGCGGTCAAGGTGGACCACCGCGTGGCGGCGTGAATGGAGGAACATGGCGCACTGGCGATCCCGCCGAACTCCAGAAGATCGAAGCGCGTGTCATCAACTCTTTGGGGCTGACTGCGGCCCAGAAGAATGCCGTCGCCGCCGCTGACAAAAAGCGGGCCGATGCCCTTGCAAAGCTGCGCAAGCAATACGAAGGCAAGGATATTGGCAAGATGCCCGAAGCTGACCGCAAGAAGGCGATGGCCTCATTCCAGAAAGTCAACAGCGACCACCAGGCCGCCGTCAAGAAGGCGATGGGCGACAAAAAGTACGCTGAGTTCCAAAAGAAGCACAACGCCGAAGTCCAAAAGTACATGCAGCAGCTTGGCGACAAAATGCGCAAGGAGATGGAGGCCCGACGCAAGGCGACTCAGACCAAGATCATGAACGAGTTGAAGCTGACAACTGCGCAGAAGAACGCAGTCGCCGCCGCCGACAAGAAGCATGACGCCGCTGTGGCCGCGCTCAACAAGCAGTACGCGGGCAAGACATCCGATGCGGACCGAAAGAAGATGTCGGCCTCATTCCAGAAGATTCGGACTGAGCGCGACGCCGCCTACAAAAAGGCGATGGGCAGCAAATACGCCGAGTATCAGAAGAAGATGGAAGCTGAGCGACAGAAAATGCGTGGACCCGGCGGCGGTGGCCGGCCAGCCGCCAGCGGTCGAACAAAAGCCTGATCAACAAGAGGGAGTCTTCTGGACTCCCTCTTTTATTTCAAGTCAATGTACATGCCCCATTCCGGGGCTTCGGTGGGGTCGGAGCAGAGCCGCTCACCCACAATCGTCGCCCCCTGTGATTGATAGAGCGCGTGGGCTTGAGTCAAAACCTTATCGCTCCAGATTTCCAGCGTCTTTCGCCCGCGTTTTCTAGCTTCTTCCACCACGGTTTCGCTCAGCCTTCTACCGAGCTTCAATCCTCTTGCTTTGCCCAGGACGTAGAGACGCATCAGTTCGGAATCTGCTCCCCCGATCCTTTTGATGCCGTCGTGATCGACCACCTCACCATATGGGCCGGGAATGATGGGGAAGACTTCCAAGCCGACCGCCCCGACAACCTCGCCGTCATGCTCTGCAACCCAGAAGCCTCCGCCGGGGGTGATGTAGGTTTCTTCGATCTTCCACAGATCCGCGTGATATCCATCCGGCTCCCAGGGGAAGTCGTATTCGTCGTAGACAGTTTTGATGACATGGCGCACGGCGTCGGCATCACGCGATTCAAAGGGCCGGATCACCCCCCGATTCTATCCCCTGCCCAGGACTCCCAGCCCCTCCCCTTGCGTCCCCCGCCTCGTCGGGGTACCATGAATTTTCGTTGGATCGTTAGCTCAGTTGGCAGAGCAGCTG
>JAEYWW010000016.1 GCA_023428805.1 Armatimonadota bacterium
GTTCTCCATCATGAACCCATAGCTCTCGGCTCCGAAGAAGGGATGCGCCTTCTCGTAGGCTCCCTTCACCTGGGTGTTCTCGGGGCAGTACATCATCGCGAAGGATGCTCGCAGGGCGGATACTCCGCGCTCGAAATACTCTGGCTGCTTCGTCTCGCGGTAATAGTCCAGGTAGAGCGGAGCGAACAGGCTCTGGCGCGAATCGTTCCACTCGCCATCCGCATTCATCACTCCAAACCCGCCATGAGTCGGGGCGGGAATGGTCGGCGGCTCCCAGACCTGCTGGTAAAGCGAAAGCTCGTCAATGCATCGCTGGCCCAGGGCGAGCCACTTGCGATCCTTGGTTGCCCGATAGCCCCCGAGAAAAGCCTCAGCGCACCAGAAGGGCGAGAAGGTGTTCGACTTGTAGACCCCATTCCGGGCGATCTTCTGCCCGATCCGATCCTCCGCCCAGCGACTGCAGGAGAAGTAGGTTTCAAAATCTTCCCAACGGGCGTCCTTCACCGGCCAGGATTCCAGATAGCTCAGCCCCTTCTTGGCCGCATCCTGCATCTTCTGATCTCCGGTTTTGGCCGACATTTCAAAGAGCAGCGCCGCGCTCATCGCCGACTCCGGCCCGGCATTGAGAAGCGTCGCCTGGTCGCCATTCAGATACACCCAGCCGGGAAAAGAACCGTCTTCGCGCTGGAGTTCGAGCAGGCGGTCAACATAGCGAGAGACGTATTCCAGCGCCTCCGTCTCTTCGGGATTCAACTCGTGCCATTCCAGCAGAAGCCGCGCGGTGAAGGAGGCATCCAGAATGTGGATCGCGTCTCCGCTGACCCCCGGAGGGCGGCGGTCGGAGTTGGTCCAGCGGCCCTTTTCCCAGCCGGGATTGTCCTTGTAGAGCGAATATCCGCCCCCGCCCGCCGTGTAGACGCTCGGGAAAAGGCCGTCGGTCTGCGGAGCGGCAAGCGCGACCTGCGTCATGAGTCGGGCGCGATTCTCCAAATCCTGAGAGCCAGCCCGGCGCGCGTGGCGCAGCAGTCCATTCGCCGTGCGCTGAGTCGAGAACCAAGCCTGATTCCAGACTGATCTCTGCTCGCGCCAACGACGCTGATTGAGCGGAACGGAGGGATGCTGGGCGACATCCACGATGAACGCGGGGGCTCCACATTCGCGCCCGTTGATCGTGAATGTCTGCCAGACGGTGTCGCCCCAGCCCTTCGGCTCCGGCGCGAACGCCCAGTTGGTCACGTAGTCCGCGTACTGCCGGAAAGTCGTGCGCTGGCTCCCGCCCGACAGATATCCCGCCCGCCCCCACTTCGTCCACAAAAAATGCGAGACCATGCGGTAGGGGTTGGCGAGGTCCTCCTTGTTGCTGCTGCGGAGAACATGAAGCCGGATCGAATGTTCCTGCCCCTTGTATTCGATGGGCGTCGACTGATACGCGACGTGGAACGGCCCGACGCGGTAGCCGCCGATGGCGATCCGGATGCGCCTGAGGGGATGGTCATAGTCCATCCAGGTTCGCCCGCCCGACTCCTGGATGCGGCGGACATCGTCAATATCCGGCACAAAAGCCAGAGCCTCGCGGTCGTTCGCGAGGATGATCGCGGGCGAGCGGAAGGAGTGATCCCCGATCACCGTGCCCTCGTACGGCGCGACGTGGGGAATCCAGATGTGCCGCGAGTTCTCGATCCGATGATTGATCTCCGCCACCGCCCCGAGCCCCTGCCCCGATTCCGGCAGCTTCGTCCGAAACTGCAGAATCTGAGGCGTTTCGGTGAGTTCAAAGCTCACGGACGCGCTCTCAAGACGAGGATTGAGATTGATGGAAAAGGGCTGGCTCGTCTGCGGTTCAAACATTGTCATCATCAAGGTCCACATCGTCTCTGCTCCGTCTCTTCTTCGCTTGCGAACGGCTCTCTTTTTACTCTCTCCGGCCCTGCTCCGGCTTGTGAACGCGGTCGGAGTCGTCGTCGCACGTCTCCGGTTGCTGCCCGCGTGAATCCGTGTGCTTTCGCGGCCCTCGGCATCCTTGTTGTGGCAATACGGATGCTTTCGCGCTCCTCAAAGGTTTGGAGAGGCGCACCAAAGGCTCATAGAGGCGCACCTAAGACTCGTAGAGGCGCACCTAAGGCTCATAGAGGCGCACCAAAGGCTCGTAGAGTCGCACCTAAGACTCGTAGAGGAACGCGCACTATAGTTAACACTCTTGAGAAAAGAGGAGGAACCAAGTAAGATAGATGTTCTGCGGTCGCAGTTCAATGTCGAGCCATCCGCAAGAGCGAGAATTCATGTCCTTCCTCATCGCCCTGACTGGATTGCTGATGCAGACCTCCAACGCCTCCGTCACTGTCGTCACCGAACTGCCAACCGAGTCTGCCAACAAGCACTACGTCGGCAGCCGAGCCCCGCTGGCGCGGAACGCCATGGTCAAGCTCCCCGTGGCCTCGATCAAAGCCCGCGGATGGCTGGAGGAATATCTCAAACGCCAGCGATCGGGCATGACCGGACGCCTGCGTGAGGTGAGCGCTTGGCTGGAGAAGGACGGAAACGCCTGGCTCAGCCCGACCGGACAGGGAGATTGGGGCTGGGAGGAAGTTCCGTACTGGCTCAAGGGCTACATCGTGCTCGCCTATCAGCTCGAAGACAAGGCGATGATCGCGGAGGCGAATGTCTGGATCGAAGGCGCGCTCAACAGCCAGCGTGAAAACGGCGATTTCGGCCCCGACCTGCGGCTCCAGGACGGAACGCGCGACTTCTGGGCGAACATGCTGATGCTCAACTGCCTGCAGTCGCACTACGAATTCACGGGCGACGAGCGCGTGCTCAAGCTGATGACGAAATACTTCCGCTATCAGCTCGCGCTGCCGGACAAGGAGTATCTGACCGGCTATTGGCAGCACATGCGCGGCGGCGACAATATGTCGAGCATCTATTGGCTCTACAACCGCACGGGCGACGCCTTTCTGCTGGACCTGGCGACCAAGACTCATCGGCGAACCGCGAACTGGATGATGGACGGGACGCTGCCGAACTGGCACAACGTGAACGTCGCGCAGAGCTTCGACGAGCCCGCGATCTACTACCAGCAGACCAAGGATCGCAAGCATCTGCAGGCCGCTTATGACAACTTCGAGTCGATGCGGAGGCTTTACGGCGACGTTCCGGGCGGAATGTTCGGCGCGGATGAAAACGCCCGCCCCGGCCGCCGCGATCCCCGCCAGGCGACGGAGACCTGCGGATTTGTCGAGCAGATGTATTCCAACGAAGAACTTCTGCGGATCACGGGCGACATCATGTGGGCGGATCACTGCGAGGACGTGGCGTTCAACAGCTACCCCGCGTCGGTCATGCCGGATTTTCGCGCATTGCGCTATCTGACGAGTCCGAACATGATCAGTTCGGACGCTGAGAATCATGCTCCCGGAATCGAGAACGCGGGTCCGTTCTTCAGCATGAATCCCCTGAGCAATCGCTGCTGCCAGCACAATCATTCGCACGGCTGGCCCTTTTTCACCGACCATTTGTGGATGGCGACGAACGACAACGGCCTGGTCGCGGCGATGTACAGTGCGAGCCAGGTGAAGGCCAAGGTGGGCTCCGGCGCGACGGCGACGATTACTGAAGATTCGCACTATCCATTCGAGGAGACGCTGCGCTTCAAGGTGGATCTGGATCGAGATTCGGAGGCTTTTCCGCTCTATCTGCGAATTCCTGCGTGGTGCGCGAAGCCGAGCATCAAGATCAATGGCGACAGTCAAACTCTGGCTTCGGATACGGGCACTTACCTGAAGATTGATCGTTCCTGGAAGTCGGGCGACATCGTGGAATTGACTTTGCCCATGAATCTGAGCGTTCAGGTTTGGCAGGCCAACAAAGACAGCGTGAGCATCAATCACGGCCCGCTCACCTACTCGCTTAAGATCGGCGAGAAGATCACCGAGACCGACAGCACGAAGTCGGCGGTTTGGGACGCCAAGTGGACGGGCAAGGTGAAGCCCGAACTCTGGCCGGCCTTCGAGATTCATCCGACCACGCCCTGGAACTACGCCTTGGCCGCATCGCCGGATGAATTGCTGAAGACTCTGAAGGTGGAGCGCAAGCCGTGGCCGAAGTCCAACTTCCCGTTCACGGTTGAAGACGCTCCGATCCAGATCACGACGATTGCCAAACGACTGCCCGAGTGGCAGAAGGATCGCTTCGGCCTCGCCGCCGAGCTTCAGCAGAGCCCGGCCGCTTCGAGCGAGAAGACGGAGACCATCACGCTGATCCCGATGGGCGCGGCGCGGCTTCGCATCAGTGCATTCCCCTGGGTCGCGGAAGGCGGCGCGAAGTGGGAAGCTCCGGTCATGCCCCATCCCTACGCGCCGAAGGCCTCGCACGTCTGGGGCGGAGACGATGTGTGGGCGATGTGCGACAAGATCGAACCGAAGTCCTCCGGCGACAAGGAAATTCCTCGCCTGACCTTCTGGCCTCACAAGGGTACAGAAGAGTGGGTGGAATATACGTTCGCCGAGCCCATCAACATCAAACGCATCTTTGTTTATTGGTTTGATGACACCGGAGAGGGTGAGTGTCGCGTGCCGAAATCCTGGACGATTGAGGGCAAAGTCGATGGACAATGGAGACCTTTGAAAACCAACTCGGAACCGAGCATCAAAAAAGATGAATACAGCCAGGTTGCCGTGGAGAACATTCCCGTCCAGGCTGTCCGTCTCCGCATCCAACTCCAAGATGGCTATTCCGCCGGGATTCTGGAGTGGAAAATCGTGCCGCAGACAATCAGGTGATCGAGTCGTCAGGCCTTCTTTGAGAGCAGCGCCTGCTGGGCCTTGGAAGCGGGAATCCGCCCCAAGGC
>JAEYWW010000111.1 GCA_023428805.1 Armatimonadota bacterium
GTCATGCAGGGTGCGCCAGTCAATGACCTGAAGGGAAATTTCAGCCACGTCCTGGCCTTCATTATCGACATTTCCGAAAACATGCAGGCCCGTCTTGCCTTGCAGCGCAAGAACGAAGAGATTCAGAACACCAACGACCGTCTGGCCAAAGCCAAAGAGACGCTTGAGAACAATATTGAAGCGGTCGTCAAGAGCCTCGTCAAAGCAATCGACGCCAAGGACCCCTACACCGCCGGCCACTCGGAGCGTGTGATGCACTACAGCCTTCTCATCGGTGAGGAATTGGGACTCGGCCCCTATGAATTGCGCGTTCTTCAACTCGGAACCTTGGTGCACGATGTCGGAAAGATCGGAATGCCTGATCGCGTTCTTCTCAAACCGGACAAGCTGACCCCCGAGGAGTTTGAGATCGTGAAGACTCACCCTGTTCAAGGCGTGAGAATTCTCGAGAGCATCGTCATCTTTGAGGAGTGCCTGCCCATTGTGCGCTGGCATCACGAGAAGCTGGACGGCACCGGATATCCCGACAAGCTCAAAGGGGATGAGATTCCGTATCTCGTCCGCATTTGCTGTGTGGCCGACATGTTCGACGCGATGACCAGCACCCGATCTTATCGCGCGGGCATGGATGTCAAAACTGTGTTTGGAATTTTGTATGAGGATGCCCATAAGGGCAAAATTGATCTTGTAGTCGTACAAGCATTGGAACGTGCGATCAATCGGCATGGTCTGATGGATGATCAAGACCAAATTTCGGCGTAGACCTAGATTTTCTGAATGATCTAGCCGACACTTTTAGGGATAGCAATCCGTATCGGAGCAAAGGGATGGGACAAGAGAGACGAGAACAAGAACGATTTGCGTTGTTTGAATACGCTATCGTCAAAGTTGGCGATGCACAGATTCGCCTCCGTTCTGTCGTGGTTGACGTCAGCCTGGGAGGACTGCAAGTCCGATCTCGCGAAGAATTCGCCGCCGGACTGCGATGCCGGCTGATCGTCGGTCGGATGAATGGTGAACCGATGGAGATCTCCGCCGAAGTCCGCTATTCCAAGCCCATTCCCGATTCCGACCTCATGTCGACTGGCTTCCGCATCGTTCCTGTTTCGGACGAGGAAAAGGAAGTTTGGGCGCGCTATGTCCAGCAGGCGCTCAAGTATCAGGGCGAGCAGCTCGCGAGCTGAAAATCCATCACCCTTAAAAAGCAGAGAGCGGAGTCCAATGGGCTCCGCTCTCTGCTTTTTTTTTTGCAGGACCAATCAGTTCGTGGCGCAGCCGCAGCTGCCGCATCCACCGCCGCCGCCTTCCGACCCTTCGGTCTTGAAGGAGCTTCCGCAGCCGCAGCTGCTGGTGGCATTCGGGTTCTCAATCTTGAAGCCGCCGCCCATCACGTCATCGACGTAATCGACAACCGAGCCTTCCATGTACTGGAGGCTGAGGCCGTCAACGAAAACTTTGATGCCTTCCTGCTCGAAAATCTGATCTCCATCTTCGGGATCACCATCATCAAGAGCCATGCCGTATTGCAGGCCGGAACATCCGCCGCCTGCAACCCACACCCGAAGGGCGGCTGCAGACTTATCTTGACTGACCATGAGCTCCTTGAGCTCGGTGGCGGCGCGGTCGCTGAGAGTGATTGCCATTGCTAGACTTGCTCCGAAGGCGTGCAGAAATTGTGCCACAGGTTCACCCAGAGCCCAAATTCACAAGGGCCTGTTGACCCTTACTTACTTGACGTGCCGGGACTAGTGACCCGATGCAGAGATGGGGCTAATTGACACACTTTCTGCATATTGAGCGTTCGGTAATGAATGACACCGGCTGCGAATAGACCTCCCGGAAAGATGAGACTGCTCGAGGCGGCGGGACGCCTCTTCGCCAAGGGCAGCTACGAAGAGGTGAGCGTCGCCGAAATTCTTGAAGAATCCGGCCTCAAAGCTCCGTCGCTGTATCATCACTTCCGCGACAAAGAGGGACTTTATGTCGCCTGGGCCTGCTGGGTTTTGGAGGGGCTCAAGGAGCCCGTTGAGGCTGCCAATGATCTTCAAGCGCTGGTGAAAATCCTCTGCGCGCCCCACAATCCAGATATGCTCCAGATCATTCGCGACGTGCGCCTGCTGACCCGCTCACATTCCCGCGATGCGATTCTCTCCAGGCTGGAAACAGACCTGCTGGCTCCGACAAGCGGAATTCTGAAGCAAGCGGGATACGGTCGCGCCAACAAGGCGGGGGCGCTCTCATTCATCCACGCCGCATCCGCCGCGCACCCCCTGTATCAGAAGACAACCAAGATCGTTGTAGCACCCGATGACATAGCTTCACTTTTTCGGGCACATTCAAGCTGAATCAGGCGTGTCAAAATAGAGGAAGATGCCTTACGTTGTCACCGAACCCTGCATTGGAGTCAAGGATAAGTCCTGCATGACGGTCTGTCCAGTGGACTGCATTTATGAAGGGGACGACATGGTCTACATTCACCCGGACGAGTGCATCGACTGCGGGCTTTGCGAGGCTGAATGCCCTGTCTCCGCAATTTTTGTGGATTCAGATGTGCCCGGCAACTGGCGCGAATTCATTGACAAGAATGAGCAGATGGCGCGGCAGATCTCCGGCCATTAAGCAATCTTTTCAAACATCGTCTGCCAAAGAGCGTGATCTGCCTCGCTCATCCCGACAATCTTGATGCCGAGGCGAAAATTTCCCGAGTTCGCTCGAATATTCGCCACCTGACCCGAAATGCGCAGGACTCGGTCGCCCAAACGGATGTTGATCAGCACCGAGTCTCCCTTCTGAAGACACTTCTCCGTCGTCAGCGAGAGCCCATTGGGGGAGACATCCTGCACTTCGGCGGGGATGAGCGCGTCGCCGGACCGGAGCATTGCCATGAGATTCTGGCTGTTCACTCGCGGCTCAAACGATGATGCGCGCACGATCTCCTGCCCCTCCAAACGGAAGCTCGCCTCGTCGTCAGAAACCAGAATGCAGGTGCCCCGTGTCACACGCGAATGCCAGCCAAAGGACTGGATCGAGCACAAATCCCCGACTTCCAGCGCATGGGAGCTCAGCGAAATGGAGAGTCCGCCATCGACTTCCCGAAGAATCCAGCCGCCAAAAAGCCTGCCATCCGACAACCTTTGAACTCGCGCACGGGTGCCGGCCCAGGTTTTCCCTCTCAGATTGGGGTCTTCGCCGGCCACATTTGTATTGTTGGCGGCGCTGCAGGCCCGCATTAGAGTCATTGAGTCGCTAAAATAGGGCGTGCCTCTGCCTGATCCCGTCCATGCCGATCCCGTGATCGCCGCTCAGGAAGCCTTCATCGTCGAATGGGGTCGCATGAGCAGCTCCTGGGGAATCAACCGCACGATGGCGCAGATCCACGCGCTGCTCCTCATCACGGGAGAGGCCTACAGCATGGACGAGATCATCGACCGGCTCCACATCAGCCGCGGCAACGCCAGCATGAACCTGCGCGACCTGCTCGATTGGGGGCTGATCCAGCGGGCGCGACGGCCGGGAGATCGCAAGGACCTCTACCAATCCCACCCCGACGTCATCCAGGTTTTTGCGCGCGTGGTGCGGGAGCGAAAGCGCCGGGAAATCGACCCCACCGTGACCGCGATCCGCGAATGCCTGACTCAGGTGCCGGTCGACTTGGACACTTCCGAAGCTATTCTGCTTAGGGAAAGACTCTCCTCGCTGCTGGAAATCTTCAATGTCGTCGACAAGATTTATCAGCAGGTATTCGAGTCGGATGAAGCGTTCCGGCAGATGCTCAAGCTCTTCGCCGAGCAGGGCTTGGGGCCGAAAACGAATCAATAGCGCGGAGGGCGCGCCTTCCTTGGTGGTGCACCTCTCCCGAGGTG